>JBIIKT010000040.1:0-7036 GCA_044233055.1 Microbacteriaceae bacterium | reverse complement strand
GATGCCGCGCAACTGGGCAATCTGAGCGTCGCTAAAACCGTGCATTTTGGCAATGCGCAGCGTGTGGCCATTGAGGTCTTCTGCCGTGGCCACGACGTCGGCAACCTCGTTTATCAGAACAATCTGGTCGATAAACCAGGGATCAATCTTGGTGGCGTCGAAAACCTGGCCCGCAGTTGCGCCCTTGCGCAGCGCCTGTTGCACCGTGACAATCCGACCATCGGTTGGGGTGCGAGAGAGCTCGAGCAGTTCGGCCGCAGAGCGATCCTCGTCTCCCCAATGGAAGGAGCTGCCCCTTTTCTCGAGCGAACGGAGTGCCTTCTGGAGTGCCGTGGCGTAGTTGCGGCCGATGGCCATGGCTTCGCCAACGGACTTCATCGTGGTGGTGAGGCTCGAATCGGCCGAGGGGAACTTCTCGAACGCAAAGCGCGGAACCTTGACCACGACGTAGTCGAGCGTCGGTTCGAAACTAGCGGGCGTCACCTTGGTGATGTCGTTGGGAATCTCGTCGAGGCGGTAACCGATGGCCAGTTTGGCCGCAATCTTGGCAATGGGGAATCCTGTTGCCTTAGACGCGAGGGCGGAAGACCGTGACACGCGCGGGTTCATCTCAATCACGATGACGCGTCCGGTTTCGGGGTGAACCGCAAACTGAATGTTGCACCCGCCGGTATCGACACCCACGAGCCGAATAATCTCAATGCCGATGTTGCGCAGGTTCTGATACTCCGGATCGGTGAGAGTCAGCGCGGGAGCAACGGTTATTGAGTCTCCGGTGTGCACTCCCACGGGGTCAACGTTCTCAATGGAACACACGACCACGGTGTTGTCGGCCGTATCGCGCATGAGCTCAAGTTCATACTCTTTCCACCCGAGGATGCTCTCTTCGAGAAGGACCTCTGTGGTGGGCGACTCTTGCAAACCCTGAGACACAATTCGAGCCAGGTCATCTTCGTTGTAGGCAAAGCCCGATCCGAGTCCGCCCATCGTGAACGACGGACGGACGACGACGGGGTACCCGAGCTCGAGCGCAAAACCCCGCGCCTCCTCCAGGGTGTGCGCCACGAAACTGCGCGCCACATCTGCACCGGCGTCCAAAACCAGGTCCTTGAACAGCTGGCGGTCCTCGCCCTTGCGAATGGCTTCGACCTTCGCGCCAATCAGCTCGACGTTGTACTTTTCGAGAATCCCGGCCTCGTGAAGAGCAATGGCCGCATTGAGTGCGGTCTGTCCGCCAAGCGTGGGGAGGACCGCGTCGGGGCGTTCTTTGGCGATGATGGCCTCAATAGCCTCGGGAGTAATGGGTTCGATGTAGGTGGCGTCGGCGAAATCCGGATCCGTCATGATCGTGGCCGGGTTGGAGTTCACCAGGATGACCCGGATACCCTCGGCACGCAAGACGCGGCAGGCCTGCGTGCCGGAGTAATCAAACTCACACGCCTGGCCGATGACGATGGGGCCGGACCCAATAACGAGAACCGATGAGATGTCACTACGACGAGGCATTACTTGCTCACTCCCCCACGCGACGAAAGAACCATGTCACGGAATTGATCGAATAGGTACACGGAATCGTGCGGGCCGGCGGCCGCCTCGGGGTGATACTGAACCGAAAATGCGGGTATGTCGAGACAGCGCAGTCCCTCCACGACCTGATCGTTGAGGCTGTAGTGACTCACTTCAACCCGACCGAACCCCTCGGGCGACTCCACCACCTCGTCGAGGGGGGCGTCCACTGCAAACCCGTGATTCTGACTCGTAATCTCAACGCGCCCCGAACGCTTATCGAGTACCGGCTGATTGATTCCGCGGTGACCAAAGGGCAGCTTGTAGGTTCCGAATCCCAGCGCGCGCCCGAGCAACTGGTTGCCAAAGCAAATTCCGAAAAAGGGCATCCCCGAACGCAGAACGTTGCGCAGGAGTTCAACATGCGCGCCACTGGCTGCCGGATCACCGGGACCGTTAGAGAAAAACAGTGCGTCAACGCCGAGGGCCAGCACCTCATCGGAGGTCACGGATTGCGGCAACACATGAGCGTCGAAGCCCCGCT
The DNA here is from genome assembly GCA_044233055.1 of Microbacteriaceae bacterium. Taxonomy (GTDB): domain Bacteria; phylum Actinomycetota; class Actinomycetes; order Actinomycetales; family Microbacteriaceae; genus UBA963. The sequence continues at coordinate 4,986 of JBIIKT010000040.1, read as the reverse complement.
CGGCGATATACGCGACCGTGGACTTCTTCACACCGAGATCGAGAATGGCGACCGATCCCACACGGTCAACGCTGGCTGGCACGACATAGGCTTCGGCGGTTGACACGCGGTCGGAAAGGTTCTGACCGGCCATATCTGGCGCGCTCCTGACCTGTTCCAACTGCAACTTGTCGTCGAGGTCGAAATCAACGCCGGAGAAAATACCTGAACGCATTGCCCCTTTGTCTCGAATGTGACGCGTCACCGCCCGAGTATCGAGCGACGAAATTCCCACAATGTTGTCGGCAACCAAGTCATCTGTGAGCGAACGCTCCGAGCGGAAGTTGGAAACGATACGCGACGGATCGCGCACGACGAATCCCGAAACCCAGATTCTCCGGGATTCCATATCGGCGTCGTTCATACCCGTATTGCCAATGTGCGGCGCGGTCATCATGACAATCTGGCCCGCGTACGAGGGGTCGGTCAGAGTCTCCTGATATCCCGTCATTCCCGTGGCAAAGACGAGTTCGCCATAGGTCGTGCCTCGAGCACCGAAGGCAAAACCGGCAAATCGAGAACCGTCTTCGAGCACGAGTACGGCCGGGTCAAACGCTGTTGTCACAGGATTTCCTTCACTGTTGGTTTCTGGATGTTCGTGAGTGTCGCCAGGAGGGAGTTGCGCTCGTTGGTGGACAGTCGAAAGAAGCTACTGACGTCGCGCACACCGGTGTCTCCCACCATTCGCCACTCAATAACGGTGAGCCCGCCGCGCTCAACCACCTTGTCGATGGTCAGCTGCGACGTGGTGATGCCGTCGACGTGGGATAACGGAATCACGGTGGGAACCTCTCCGCGCAGGTCAAACACGAGGCCGCGTTCGGCGACCACAATCCGAGCCTGAGCACGAAACGCGAGGCCGGGTGCGGCGATGCGCTCGAGCGGGTTAAGTCGTTCAGCCGTCGAGACGTACAGACCCTTCCAGGTGCCCAGAATGTCGCCAAGGTCGACACTGATGTCGTGCGCCGTTGTCGAGCTCATGGCGTCGCGTCGCACGCGCCGCTTCCATCCCCACCACATGAGGAAAAACACAACGGCAATCGCGAGCACGGCCACGCCGGCGCCCCACAACCTATCCATTCGCGACACCGCCCCTCGCAACTAGCGCGTGAGCGGCAACCGTCTCCGCAGGCACGAGCTCTCCCGCATCGACCGTGAGGTAGCCGTCGAAAGCGGTGAAGAGAACACGACCGGGAAGCTCGCGGCCGAGATAGGGCGAGTTGTGGGAGCGGCTCGCTAGGTGGTCAGTTGAGAAAACACGGCGATCTGCAGGATCAACGAGCGTCAACCGCGCGGGAGCACCCGCGGTGAGGCCGCTCCAGTCGAGGCGACCAATCTGGGCGGGACTGCGACTCATCACACGTTCCAGATCGCTCCAGTTCAGGGCCCCGGTTTCCACCATGGTGAGGAGAACGATCGAGAGCGCCGATTCGAGACCCACCATGCCGAATGCCGCCACATCCCACTCGCACTCCTTGGACTCTGTGGGATGCGGTGCGTGGTCGGTCGCCACAATGTCGATGGTGCCGTCGGCTAGTCCCTGGCGAACCGCGAGCACGTCCTCCGCTGAGCGCAGCGGCGGGTTGACCTTGAAGCGCGCGTCATAGGACTCCGCGAGGTCGTCGGTAAGAAGAAGGTGGTGAGGTGTGACCTCCGCTGTGACACGGATCCCCCGCGCCTTGGCCCAACGCACCACGTCGACCGACCCGGCCGTCGAGAGGTGACAGACGTGAAGGGCGGCTCCCACGCTTTCGGCGATGAGGACGTCGCGCGCGATGATTGTTTCCTCGGCGATTGCCGGCCAGCCGGCCAAGCCCAAGCGTGAGGACATCTCGCCCTCGTTCATTTGAGCGCCCTCAGTGAGTCGAGGCTCCTGAGCGTGTTGTGCAATCACGCCGTCAAAAGCTGAAACATACTCGAGCGCTCGGCGCATGATGAGCGGGTCGTGCACGCACTTGCCGTCATCGCTAAACACCCGCACGCGAGCGCGCGAGTCCGCCATGCCTTTGAGGTCGGCGAGTGCCGAGCCGGCAAGACCCGCGGTGACGGCTCCGATCGGCTGAACCTGCACGTAACCCGCCTCGCGTCCGCGCGACAGCTCCAGTTCGACAACACTGGCGTTATCCGCGACGGGCTGGGTATTGGCCATCGGAAAGACCGTCGTGAACCCGCCGACTGCCGCGGCCTGAGACCCCGTCAGCACCGTTTCGCTCTGCTCGAATCCCGGTTCGCGCAGGTGCGTGTGCAGGTCGACGAGACCGGGAAGCATCTGCAGACCAGCGGCATCAATGACCCGAGCATCCTTGCTGGACACCGACCCCATCTCCACAATGAGTCCGTCGCGCACGAGCACATCCGCCTGCTCGCCGCTGGGTAGAGTGGCCTGTCGAAACAGCAAGGGTTTAGTCACGGGGCACCTCCGAGGTTCCGGTCAAGATCGAATAGAGCACAGCCATCCGCACAAACACTCCATTGGCCACCTGCTGAAGAATGACGGACTGGGACGAATCCGCAGCAGCGGAACAAATCTCGAGCCCGCGGTTCATCGGCCCGGGGTGCATGATGAGCGTGCGTGACGAAAGCCTGTCAAAACGCTCCTCCGTGAGACCCCAACCCCTGGTGTACTCGTGAGCGTTGGGAAAGAAGGCCTCGCGCATGCGTTCGTTCTGCACGCGCAGCATCATCACGGCATCTACCTCCGAGCTCAGCACCGCGTCGAGGTCGTACGAGACGGTGATGGGCCACCGGTCTGCCCCGCGAGGAATGAGGGTAACGGGTGCAACCACAGTGACACGAGCGCCCAGGTGATCCAACAACCACACGTTGGATCGTGCCACTCGGGAGTGAAAGATGTCTCCCACAATGACCACGTGGGCACCGTCGAGTCCGCGACCTCGGGATTCTGAACCGTTGAGATTCTTACGCAGCGTGAACGCGTCGAGCAGCGCCTGTGTGGGGTGCTCATGAGTGCCGTCACCCGCGTTGACCACCGGCACATCGATCCAGTCGCGCTCGGCCAACAACTGCGGAGCACCCGACGAGGGGTGGCGAATGACCACGCCATCAACGCCGAGTTCCTGCAGGGTGAGAATGGTGTCTTTGAGACTCTCGCCCTTCGACACCGACGACCCCTTAGCCGAGAAGTTGATCACGTCGGCCGACAGTCGCTTTTGCGCCACCTCAAAGGAAATGCGCGTGCGCGTTGAGTCTTCGTAGAACAGATTGACGATGGTCTTGCCGCGAAGCGCCGGAAGCTTCTTGTTGTCGCGCGCTCCGAGTACTGCCATGTCTTCGGCGGTGTCGAGCAGCGCGATGGCCGTGCTGCGAGAGAGATCTCGCGTGGACAGGAGGTGTTGCATCACTCGTCGCCACCCCGATCGATATCCACGGCGTCGATGCCGTCGGTCTCGACGAAGCACACATTAATGCGCTCCCCCGGAGACGAGGGCAGATTCTTGCCCACGTAATCGGCGCGGATGGGTAGTTCGCGGTGTCCACGGTCGATGAGCACAGCGAGGCGCACCACGTCCGGTCGTCCAAAGTCAGTCAGGGCATCGAGTGCAGCCCGAACGGTGCGGCCCGAGTAGAGAACATCGTCGACGAGCACAACGGTGGCCTGCTCGATGTTCACTGGCACAGCGGTCGGTGCAGGCTCGCGTAACGGGTTGGCGTGCAGATCGTCGCGATACATGGTGACGTCCAACGAGCCCAAGGGAATCGTTGCACCGTCGATGTCAAAAATTGCGGAGGCAATGCGCGCCGCCAGAGTTACGCCCCGCGTGGGAATACCGAGAAGCACGAGGTTGTCGCTGCCACGATTTGATTCGAGAATCTCGTGGGCGATGCGCGTAATGGCGCGTGCCACGTCAGCCGACTGCATGACGGTGTTCGCAGTCACCCTGACCTCCTTCCCCGCCTCTCTGGACGGCTTTAAAGGATGTCGAATTGTTTCGAGTGTATCAGGTCATCGATTCGCGATGGTACTCAACAGGCCGTTGACGAACCCGGATGACTCCTCGGTGCTGAGTTCACCGGCGAGCGTCACTGCCTCAGACATTGCCACACCAGCGGGAATTTCTGGATTAAACAGAATTTCCCATGCGGCACATCGGAGAATGGCCCGGTCAACGGCGGGCATGCGCTCTAAGGTCCAGCCGCGTGAATTAGTGGCAATTGCTTCGTCAATCTCGCTCAGGTTCTCGACAACGCCGTCAACAATGTCCCGCGCGTAGAGCCACGACGACTCACGATCGGGCTCTGATGCGGCCCGCAAAGCTTCGGCAGCAACAATCTCACTCACGGGCGCACCCCGCACGTCGGCAGCGAAGAGCATATCTACCGCGCGTTTGCGAGCCTTCGTGCGAGCGCTCACGATCTAGTCGTTGACGCGACCGAGGTAGTCACCCGTACGCGTGTCGACCTTAATCTTGGTTCCTGTCTCGAGAAAGAGGGGCACCTGAATTTCGTAGCCGGTCTCCAAGGTGGCTGGTTTGTTTCCACCGGTCGAGCGGTCGCCCTGAAGACCAGGCTCGGTGTAGGTGATTTCGAGAGTCACGCTCGTGGGCAGTTCAATGTAGAGGGGCGCACCCTCGTTAATGGCCAGTTGAACATCCTGGTTCTCGAGCATGAAGTTTGCGGCATCACCCACAGTGGCGGCCGGGACGCTCATCTGCTCGTAGGTGGTCTTGTCCATAAAAATGAACTCGGAACCGTCGTTGTAGAGGTACTGAAAGTCGCGACGATCGACGTTGGCCGTCTCAATCTTGGTGCCCGCGTTGTACGTCTTGTCGACGACCTTGCCCGAGACAACGTTCTTCATCTTGGTGCGAACAAACGCGCCGCCCTTGCCGGGCTTGACGTGCTGGAACTCGATAACCGTCCACAGCTGACCATCTATCTTGATGACGATGCCGTTTTTGATATCAGCGGTACTTGCCATGGGGAAAC
>JBIIKT010000039.1:0-7043 GCA_044233055.1 Microbacteriaceae bacterium | reverse complement strand
GTTACGGTGCGTCACACGCCCCCGCAGCCCGTCGGGCGTTAGATTTGGTGGCGTGACTGAGATTGAGTTTCGTTCTGATGTGACCGTCGAGCTGGTGCGTTCCAGTGCCAACGACTCCGACGTGCTTTTTGCGGCCCGCGTTTCTACCCAGGGTGAGCTCACTCTCGAGGCGTCTCGCAGCGAGGCGTCCGCCGAAGATGCCGTTCGCGACAAGGGACTCATCAACTACCTCATGCGTGATCGCCACGGTTCGCCCTTCGAACACAACTCCATGACCTTTTATGTGCAGGCCCCCATTTTTGTCTTCCGCGAGTTCATGCGGCACCGTATTGCCAGCTACAACGAAGAGTCGGGCCGCTACCGGGAGCTTCGCCCTGTTTTTTACGTGCCCGCCGCCGATCGCAATCTGATCCAGGTGGGCAAGCCCGGCTCCTACGACTTCGAGCCGGGAACGCCCGAGCAGATTGCGCTGACCGCCGAGGCAACCAAGGCGGCCGTGACCTTCGCCTACGAACAGTACGAGCGAATGCTGGCCGCCGGTGTGGCGCGCGAAGTGGCCCGCGGAGTTCTTCCGGTCGCTACGTACTCCTCGATGTACGTCACCATGAATTCCCGTTCCCTCATGAACTTCTTGAGTCTGCGCACCAAGCGCGAGGGCACGCACTTTCCGTCGTTCCCGCAGCGCGAGATCGAAATGGTGGCCGAAAAAATGGAAGATGCGTGGGCAGCGCTCATGCCCATCACCTACGAAATGTTCAACGCAAATGGCCGAGTAGCACCGTAGTGCGCGACTGCCGGTAGCCTTGACAAGTGAGTAATGCGGTAAATCCCTTCGGGCAGGTGCTGGTGGCGCTTGTCACGCCCTTCGACACCGAGGGTGAAGTTCTGTGGAGCGACGTCGAGCGTCTCATCGACGACGTCGTGAGCAATGGTGCCGACGGCATCGTGGTCACGGGAACCACGGGAGAGACGAGCACGCTCACCGACGCCGAGAAAATCAAGCTGGTCGAGGTGGCCAAGAAGGTCGCTGGTTCGCGCGCCAAGATCATCATGGGCGGCCCGTCAAACGAGACGGCACACGCCATCAAGTTGGTACAGGAGTCGGCAAAGGCCGGGGCCGACGCCATCATGGCGGTCACGCCCTATTACAACAAGCCCACACAGGCGGGAGTGCTCACGCACTTCCGCATGATTGCTGATGCCACCGACCTGCCCATGATTGTTTACGACATTCCGGGGCGCGCGGGCATTCCTGTTCACTACGACACAATCCTGCGGCTGTCGCACCACCCCAACATCCGTGCCATCAAAGATGCCAAGGGCGACTTCGCCGAGGTTTCTCGAGTCCTCAACCAGACAGAACTGCTCTATTTCTCGGGTGATGACGCCAACATCCTTCCGCACCTCGCCATTGGGGCGTCGGGACTCATTGGCGTGACGGCAAACATTGCGCCGCGCCCCTACCGAACAATTGTTGATGCGGTCAATGCCGGAGACCTCGCCACGGCCACGGCCGAGCACAAGAAGCTCGAGCCTCTCGTTCGCGCCGTCATGACGCACGTGCCCGGCACGGTGGCCGCCAAGTACGTGCTGCACGGATTGGGGCGCATCAGCACCCCGCGCGTGCGGCTACCCCTCGTGGGCCCCGAAGAGAGCGAGGCCGCCACGATTGAAGACGAGCTCGCTCTGGTGACCAACATCGACGGGGTCGACTTCAACAATTTCCGCCCTGACCGTAACGCTGCGGCTGGGGGAGCCCTCCCCAAGATTGCCGGCACCACGCGCTAGCAGTTCTGGGCCACTCACGAATGAGAGTTATGCCCAACGACATATTTGACCCGCCCGCCCTCGAAGCGGGCACCCTCCGCATCACGCCACTCGGCGGACTCGGTGAGATCGGCCGCAACATGGCCGTCTACGAGATGGACGGCAAGTTGCTCATTGTCGACTGCGGTGTGCTGTTCCCGGAGGAGCACCAGCCGGGCGTCGACCTGATCCTTCCCGACTTCACGCCCATCCGCGAGCGTCTCGATGACGTGCTGGCCGTGGTTCTCACGCACGGGCACGAAGACCACATTGGTGCGGTGCCGTATCTCTTGCGCCTGCGTTCCGACATCCCTCTCGTGGGTTCCGCTCTCACGCTCGCTCTCATTGAGGCCAAGCTCAAGGAACACCGCATCCAGCCGTATTCGCTCACGGTGCGCGAGGGTGGGCGCGAGAAGTTTGGATCTTTCGACCTCGAGTTCATTGCCGTCAACCACTCCATTCCCGATGCGCTCGCCGTGGCCATTCGCACGTCTGCGGGAACGGTGCTGCACACCGGCGACTTCAAGATGGACCAGCTCCCACTGGATGGTCGGGTCACCGACCTGCGCGCCTTCGCCCGCTTGGGCGAGGAGGGCGTCGATCTCTTCCTGCCCGATTCCACGAACGCGGACGTGCCGGGCTTCACGCCCCTCGAGAAAGACATCGGGCCGGTGCTCGAGAACGTGATTCACCGCGCGCCGCGCCGCGTGATTGTCGCGAGCTTCTCCTCGCACGTGCACCGAGTTCAGCAGGTTCTCGACGCCGCTGTCGCCAACGGCCGCAAGGTTGCCCTTCTGGGGCGCTCGATGGTGCGCAACATGGGCATCGCTTCCGATCTGGGCTATCTCAAGGTTCCCGACGGCGTGCTCATCGACTACAAGAAGGCCGTCGATCTCCCCGATGACCGCATCGTGTTCATGTCAACGGGTTCGCAGGGTGAGCCCATGGCCGTGCTCGCGCGCATGGCCAACCTCGAGCACCAGATCGAGATCGGCCCGGGCGACACCGTCGTGCTGGCCTCGAGTCTCATCCCCGGAAACGAGAACGCCGTGTATCGCGTGATCGACGGACTCACCCGGCTCGGTGCCAACGTGGTGCACAAGGGCAACGCCAAGGTGCACGTGTCTGGCCACGCTGCCGCGGGTGAACTGCTCTACTGCTACAACATCCTGCGCCCCAAGCACGTGATGCCGGTTCACGGCGAGTACCGCCACCTTACGGCCAACGCACGCTTAGCCATCGAAACGGGCGTCCCCGAGGAAAACATCGTCCTGGCCGATAACGGCACCGTCGTTGACATGCGCGACGGCGTGGTGCGCACGGTGGGCCAGCTCGATCTTGGCTTTGTCTACGTCGACGGCGCTACCGTGGGCGAGGTCACGGACGCCGATCTCAAGGATCGTCGCATTTTGAGCGAAGAGGGATTCATCTCAATCATCGTTGTCGTTGATGCCGGCACGGGACGCATCATTGTGGGCCCCGAGATTCACGCCAAGGGATTTGCCGAAGACGACGCTGTGTTCGACGAGGTGAAGCCCGCCATTGCGGCGGCCCTGACGGACGCCGCCCGCAACGGCGTTCGTGACACGCACGCGCTGTCGCAGGCCGTGCGCCGCGTCGTGGGACAGTGGGTCAACAAGGGATATCGTCGCCGACCGATGATTGTGCCGGTCGTCATCGAGGCCTAGTCACCTTCCGGTAAAAAACCAACACTCGCGCCGATATGACGCCGATTGTCCGGGCGCACACGTACCGTTAGACCATGGCTTCCGGCACGAAATCGTCGGGCTCGCGTTCCGGTTCGTCGCGAGCAAATTCGTCGCGTTCGGGCTCGGCGCGGCCGGCCACAGCGCGCACGCGCTCGTCGGCGTCTCGCGCCAAGAAACCCCCGGTAAAGACCCGCGAGTATTCGGGTCTCGCTCGTTTGTGGATGGGCATGGCGCACACGGTGGGTGGGGCCGCGCGAATGCTCGGCCCGGAGAAGTTCGGCAAAGAAGAGCGACGTGATGGTGTGCCCTTCGCGCTGGTGCTGCTGGCCATCGCAGGTGCGATTGTGCAGTGGTTCCTGGTGGCCAATCCCATCGCCCAAACAATTTCGGCGTACACGTTTTCCGGCATGTTTGGCGTTATCGCGTTCGCGCTCCCCGTGGTCATGGTCGTCCTCGCCGTCTGGCTTTTCCGACACCCCAGTTCGGTAAACGACAACAACCGCATCGGCATCGGCGTTGTTTTGCTTCTGCTCGCCGCGAGTGGCATGGCCTACGTATTCTCGACGCACCCGGCTCCGGCAGAGGGACTTCCTGTGTTGGCGCGCGGCGGCGGGCTTCTCGGTTGGCTCGTCTCGGGCCCACTCAGTGTGCTCATCACGCCCGTCGGATCGGGCATCACCATGGGTGTGCTGGCGCTCCTGTCCCTTCTGATCATCACCAAGACACCGCCCAACCGCATCGGCAGTCGCCTCGGCGAGGGCTACGAGTACCTCTTCGGCGGCGCGCGCGAGGTGATTGATGCCGGCGACTCCGGCGAGATCACCATCGAGCGTGATCCGCACCAGCCGTGGTGGCGGCGCAGCCGAACCCGGCGCGAGGAGGAGACGCCCTTCGACACACCCGTCGTGCGCGACGATGTGCTGGCCCCCACGCGAGACTTCTCGGTCGATCAGCTCGAGGCCGAGCTCGACAACGCCGAAGCAGCGGTTCGCCGGTTCTCCGCGGGTGACGAGGGTGACGCCGCCGACGCCGCTGCCCAGGATGTCCTGCCCACGACTCCCGTCGAGGTACTGCCGCCCGTTCCCGCGGCCACGACAGGCGATCAAGCAGCCCGACCCTACTCGTTGCCTCCGGGCACCATGCTGGTCTCCGGCCCGCCGGCCAAGTCGCGCTCCGCGGTCAACGACGAAGTGGTGAAATCAATCACCGATGTGTTGCGGCAGTTCGATGTCGACGCCAAGGTGACCGGCTTCAACCGCGGCCCCACGGTTACCCGCTACGAGATTGAACTCGGCGATGGCGTCAAGGTGGAACGCGTCACCGCACTGACCAAGAATCTCTCATACGCCGTTGCCTCCAATGAGGTGCGCATTCTGTCTCCCATTCCGGGCAAGTCGGCCATCGGTGTGGAGATTCCCAATACCGATCGCGAGATTGTCACCCTCGGCGACGTTCTTCGCTCCCCGGCCGCCGCCAAGAGCCAGCACCCGATGACCATCGGAATGGGCAAAGACGTTGAGGGCGGCTTCGTCGTCGCCAACCTCGCCAAGATGCCGCACCTTCTCGTTGCCGGATCCACGGGCTCCGGTAAATCGAGCTTCGTGAACTCCATGATTACGAGCATCCTGATGCGTGCCACGCCGGGCGAGGTTCGGCTCGTGCTCATCGATCCAAAGCGCGTGGAACTGGCACCCTATGCCGGAGTTCCGCACCTCATCACGCCCATCATCACGAACGCCAAGAAGGCGGCCGAGGCGCTCCAGTGGGTCGTCAAAGAGATGGACATGCGCTACGACGACCTGGCGAGCTTTGGCTTCCGCCACATTGACGCGTTCAACGAGGCCGTCACGGAGGGCTCCGTCACGGTGCCTCCGGGCAGCGAGCGCGTGCTGCGCCCCTACCCCTATTTGCTCGTTGTGGTCGACGAGTTGGCCGACCTCATGATGGTTGCTCCGCGCGACGTTGAAGACTCGATTGCCCGCATCACGCAGTTGGCGCGTGCCGCCGGCATCCACCTCGTCGTGGCGACCCAGCGACCCAGTGTGGATGTCGTCACCGGTCTCATCAAAGCAAACGTGCCCAGTCGCTTGGCCTTCGCCGTGGCATCGGTCACCGACTCGCGCGTGATTCTCGACCAGCCCGGCGCCGACAAGTTGGTGGGTCAGGGCGATGCCCTGTTCCTGCCTCAGGGCACCAGCAAGGCCATCCGGGTTCAGGGCGCCTGGGTCTCCGAAGACGAAATCCAACAGGTGGTGGCGCACGTCACCCGCCAGGCACAGCCCGAATACCGCCAGGACGTGGCCGTGGCCGCCGAGCGCAAAGAGATCGATGCCGACATCGGCGATGACCTCGATCTGCTTCTGCAGGCTGCCGAGCTCGTGATCTCGTCTCAGTTTGGCTCCACCTCGATGCTGCAGCGCAAACTTCGGGTGGGCTTCGCCAAGGCGGGTCGACTCATGGACCTGCTCGAATCCCGAGAAATTGTTGGCCCCTCCGAGGGGTCCAAGGCGCGGGACGTCTTGGTGGCGCAGGAACAGCTGCCCGCAGTGCTCGCCACCTTGCGCGGAGATGTGGCACCGTCCGCTGCGGTAACGCCGCCGCCGGCTGCCCCGACCGCGCCCCTCCCCACCACCGAAGCAGTGCCTCGGCCGGTGCGCGCCACCAGCCACGTGAATACGGCTGACGTGGGGCTTCCGGCTATCGTGGATCCCGTGGATGAGCAGTTTTCCGGGCTCGAGATAGTTGACGACGAATCAGGTGAGGACGCATGGGGACTGACGGGTCGGGAGTAGACCGCGCGCGCGTCTCCAATTGGAACGCCCCGAATATCATCACGGTGGCGCGCATGTTCTTTGCGCCCGTGTTCATCTGGCTCCTGCTGATCAGCACCGACCAGGCTTCGGACGTCACTCGGTGGGTGGCTGCCGGCCTCTTCGTGGTGGGTATGGCCACCGACGGCATCGACGGCTTTATTGCTCGGCGGTACAACCTCGTCACCGATCTGGGCAAGATTCTCGACCCCATTGCCGACAAGGTGCTCACGGGAGGCGCGCTCATCGCGCTCTCCATCCTGGGGGAGCTCCCGTGGTGGGTAACGATCGTCATTCTGATTCGCGAGGTCGGGGTCACCGTCTTCCGCATGGTGGTCATCTCCGACCAGGTCATTCCCGCGTCCCGCGGCGGCAAGATCAAAACGGTCATGCAGTTCCTGGCGATCACGGCAGCCCTGATGCCGCTGAGCGCGCTCTGGGGTCAACCCATGGACATCGTGAACACGGTGCTCATGACGCTCGTGGTCATCATCACCCTCGCGACCGGAGTGGACTACCTCGTTGACGGCGTGCGCCAGCAGCGCAAATTGACGGCCGCTACCGGACCAGCGAAGAAGGCCGCGACACGAACCGCTCAGCGCCGAGGCGGCAAGTGACCGAGCAGCCTCCCGCAGACGACGCGTCACGCGCGCCCGAGCATCCGGATGCCGTTCATCGCCTCGTCGCGGAACTCGCGGCCAAGAACCTCACCGTAGCG
>JBIIKT010000038.1:0-7065 GCA_044233055.1 Microbacteriaceae bacterium | reverse complement strand
TGCCCGTTGTCTCGGCGTTGACCGCCGCGGGCGTGGTCGTGAGCATCGACACCATGAACGCGTCCACCGCAATTCTGGCCGTCGAGAGCGGGGCCGAGTACATCAACGATGTCTCGGGCGGCTTGGCCGACTTCTTCATGCCGCGAACGGCTGCGTCCACGGGCGTGACCTACATCGCCAGCCACTGGCGCGGGCACTCTAACGACATGGAGACCAAGGCGATTTATAAGGATGCACCCACCGATATCAGGCGTGAGCTCATCAACCGGGCGAACGCCCTGCTTGAGGCAGGCATTGCGCGCGACAAACTGGTGCTCGACCCCGGGCTGGGTTTTGCCAAAACCGCCGAACACAATTGGCAAATGTTGGGTCGTATGGACGAACTGATGGCTCTGGGGTATCCGATTCTCGTGGGAGCCTCCCGCAAACGCTTTTTGACGGCACTTCTTACGGAAGACTCAACTCTCGACGATCGAGACAACGCGAGCGTGGCCGTGAGCGTGTTGGCAGCAAACGCCGGTGCCTGGGGTGTTCGCGTGCACGACGTGCCCCGAACCTTTGCGGCGCTGCGTGCGAGCGTGCCCTCGCGCAACATTCGAGCCATGGCGGCCGACACCGAGCGTGACCTTCGCGTCGCCCAGGTAACGCGTGAACTCGCCGAACTCGAGTTTGACCTTGACGCCGAGTTGGCTATCGCCACCGAAATGCGCCGCGAAGAGGAGACACGCCAAAAAGTGATTGCGGCGCTGATGCGCCAGGCGAAGCTGCAGGCGCAGGAGGCAGCGGAGCGTGCCGAGGCCGCTCGCCTCGCCGCTCTCCCCCGCGGCACGACTGGTTTTGACACGAGTACCGGGGCGATCCCCTCGCCGGCGTCGCAGTCAACCCCCGATGATTCGAGGCCGCGGGCATGAGCGACATCATTCGGATTGCGGGTATACGTGCCACGGGTTTTCACGGTGTCTACACCCGAGAGCGCGAGCGCGGCCAAGAGTTTGTTGTTGACATCACGCTGCACACCGAGGTGTCGCCAGCCGCCCTCACCGATGACCTCGCCCACACCGTTGACTATGCCCAGGTAGCCGCCGACGTATCCCAACTCATCTCCGGTGAGCCGGTCAACCTCATTGAGACCTTGGCGGAGGGCATCGCCCGACGCGTGTTGGCCCGAGACTTCGTTACCGCGGTCGATGTCACGGTGCACAAACCGCAGGTCGACCTGGGCGTTTCGGTGGACGATGTTTCGGTCACCATCCATCGCGAACGAGACTCTCATGTCTGAGCCCGCGTCTGTCGCAGCAGTGGTGGCCTTCGGCGCCAACCTGGGTGAGCGAGCCCCCACGATCAACGAGGCAGCGCGCGAACTCGCGTCGTCCCCGGGCATCCTTTCTGTGCGCCTGTCGTCTCTTCTTGAGTCGGTCGCCGTGACGCCCGCGGGACCCTCGCTGGACGAACCGGCCTACCTCAACGCCGTCGCGCTCGTGCAGACCACCCTCACCCCCCGCGAGTTGTTGCACACCGCCCTTCACATCGAGCAACGGTTTGGCCGGGTTCGCACCCAGCGCTGGGCCGCGCGAACCCTCGATATTGACATCGTTGCCTATGGCGACTCACGAGTGAGTGAGCCCGACCTCGAGATACCGCATCCGCAGGCCGCGAACAGGCTGTTCGTGCTTGCCCCCTGGCTCGAACTCGACCCGGACGCGTCTCTTGTGGGTGCCGGACGTGTTGCCGACATTGCGGCGGCACTCACAGCGACCCCGACACGACCGGCGGAGGTGGCACGGTGAAGCGCACGACGGCGGGAATCATTGTCGTTCTCGTGGTCGTGGCAGCGGTGGCGGGCTACCTCATCGAGCTCGCGATCGTCGCCAATGGCGGGTTCGCGTTTGCGCCTCCCGTGAGTCTGCCCATCACGCTGACAGCAATCGCCATCGTGATTGTGGCACTCGCGGTTCCGGTTCGTCGGAGGGTGACCGGAAAGAGAAAAGGCCGGCTTGATCCGTTCTACGCGGTGCGGGTTGCGGTGCTTGCAAAGTCGAGCTCACTCACGGGCGCTCTGCTCACCGGCCTCGGCGCGGGTATTATTGCGCACGCACTTAGCCTGCCAATTCTCAACGGCGACCTACTCGGTCGCGGCATCGCACAGACCGTGGGAGCGGCACTCCTCCTCACGGCGGGGCTTGTGGCGGAGCGCATGTGCACACTGCCACCCGACAAATCCGACCCCGGATCTCCTTCGGATCCCACTGCGGGAGGTTCGCATGTCTGAGCGCGACGGCCGACTCTCCGTGGGCATTGTCGGTGCCGGTCGCGTGGGGCCCGTCATCGGAGCGGCTTTGGCAGCTGCCGGACATCGCGTGGTGAGCATTTCGGCAGTCTCTGAGGCCAGCCGCGATCGTGCCGGTGCGCTGCTGCCCGGCGTGGAGATTCGTGAGGTACCCGAAGTCGTGGCGACCTCCGAGTTGGTGGTGCTGGCCGTGCCCGACGATCAACTGGCGTCCCTCGTCTCGGGTCTTGCCGCGCTCGACGCATGGCAACCCGGCCAAATCGTGCTGCACACGTCGCCCGCGTTTGGCATTGGCGTACTTGAGCCAGCTCTCCAGCGAGGAGCGATTCCTGTCGCCCTGCACCCCGCCATGTCGTTCACGGGAACGAGCATGGATCTCTCTCGGCTGACCGAGTGTTATATCGCGGTGACTGCTCCCGGCCCGGTCTTGCCCATCGGCCAGGCTTTGGCTGTTGAAATGGGCGGTGAGCCGGTCGTGATCACCGAAGACTCGCGAGCGGCCTACGCCGAGGCAATCGCTACGGCCACCACGTTCTCGGCCGCGATTGTGGCCCAGGCCACGCAGGCACTGGCCCAAACGGGAGTTGAGAACCCGGCCGACGTGTTAGCGCCCCTGATCCGCTCCACCGTCGACAACGCGCTTCGCAACTCCGGTGGTCTGCGCACCGTGGACGTACCCCCCAACTTCGGCAGCCCCTAGTGGTTCGTCTGGTCACTACCGCGGCAGAACTCCGCGACTGGCGCGCCACCAAACCGGGCCAGCGCCTTGCCTTCGTGCCCACCATGGGTGCGTTGCACGAGGGCCACATTCGACTCGTCGAGCGGGCCCGTGAGATCGCCGATGCTGTGGTCGTGTCGATCTTTGTGAATCCCACACAGTTTGGTCAGGGCGAGGACTTCGAGCGGTATCCGCGAACGCTGGAGAACGACCTAGCGCTGCTCGCCGACCTCGCCGATGTGGTCTACGCACCGAGCGTCGACGACGTCTACCCACCGGACGCCCCTCCACCCGTGAAGTCTGCCGGCCCCGCCGGCGCCGGCTTTGAGGGAGCCGCCCGACCGGGGCACTTCGACGGCATGCTCACCGTGGTCAATCGACTCTTCGACATCGTGAATCCCGATGTGGCCGTCTTCGGTCAGAAGGATGCCCAGCAGGTGCACCTCGTGCGCCGCCTGGCGGGTGAGCGCGGCAGGCCAGAGATTGATGTGGTGACGACAGTGCGCGAAGACGACGGGCTGGCGCGCTCGAGCCGTAATCGCTTCCTCAGTTCTGACGAACGTGCGGCCGCCAGTGTCGTTCCCGAGACAGTACGGACTGTTGCGGCTCACATCAACACCGGAGTGTCAGCTGCGCTGGCGGCCGGTCGCGCCGTTCTGGCCGCGGAGCCCCTAGCTAGACTTGAGTATCTTGAGTTAGTGAGTCCAGCGGACTTCACGCCCGTGGACGCTACGTTTCACGGCGAGGCCACGCTGGTGGTGGCGGCCCGCTTTGGCACCACGCGCTTGCTCGACACCGAATCAATTACTGTTCCGTAGAACCAACAAGCCAAAGGCCCTCAGCCCGATGAGTGACAACGAGACGAAGCCCCGCCCCGAGGCGACGTCGGACGACGAGCGCGAGCTGACAGCCGAAGAGGTTTTTGAGCAGAAAGCTGTTCGCCTCGCTAAGCGCGATCGCCTCAACGTGCTTGGCCTTGAGGCCTATCCGGTGGCGGTGCCCGTTACCGACACCATCCCCAGCGTGCGCAATCGCTTCGGCGGCCTCGAGGCCGATGCCACCACGGGCGTTACCGTGGGTGTCGCCGGTCGCGTTGTGCACCTGCGCAACACCGGCAAGCTCTGTTTTGCGAGCCTTCAGGCGGGTGATGGCTCGCGACTTCAGGCCATGGTCTCGTTGGCCGAAGTGGGCGAGGAATCGCTCGAGCAGTGGAAAGAGCTCGTTGATCTGGGCGACCACCTCTTTGTCTCGGGCGAAGTGATTTCGAGCCGTCGCGGTGAGCTCTCCATCATGGCCACGTCGTGGAAGGTGGCATCCAAGGCGCTTCTGCCGTTGCCCAACCTGCACAAGGAACTCAATGAGGAGACCCGCGTTCGCTCGCGTTATCTCGACCTCATTGTGCGGGATCAAGCGCGCGCTGCGGTGATGACCCGTGCCGCCGCAGTGTCGTCACTGCGCGCCACTTTTGCCGCACTCGATTTTGTCGAGGTGGAGACGCCCATGCTCCAGGTGCTTCACGGCGGAGCTGCGGCGCGACCTTTCAGCACGCACTCCAACGCCTTCGACATGGAGCTTTTTTTGCGCATCTCTCCCGAGCTGTTTCTCAAGCGGGCGGTCGTGGGTGGCATTGATCGCGTCTTCGAAATCAACCGCAACTTTCGCAACGAGGGTGCCGACTCCACCCACAGCCCCGAGTTCGCCATGCTCGAGGCCTACGAGGCCTACGGCGATTACACCTCCATTGCGGCACTCACGCAGCGGCTGATTCAGGAGGCAGCCCTGGCTGTTTCCGGGAGTCACCGGGTGACGTGGGCCGACGGCACTGTCTACGACCTCGGTGGCGAATGGGCCCGCATCGGCCTGTACCACTCGCTCTCCGAGGCGGCCGGTGTCGACATCACACCACAGACCTCGGTAGCCGAACTGCAGGCACTGGCCGACCGGGTTGGCGTTGAGGTTACCTCGCCCAACCACGGCAAGCTTGTCGAGGAACTGTGGGAGCACTTCGTGAAGCCAGGGCTCACCCTGCCCACCTTTGTGATGGACTTCCCGGTTGAGACGAGCCCTCTGACGCGCGAGCACCGGAGCATTCCCGGCGTCGCGGAGAAGTGGGACCTCTATGTGCGCGGATTTGAACTCGCCACGGGATATTCCGAGTTGGTTGACCCCGTCGTTCAGCGGGAGCGATTCATGCAGCAGGCCGTTCAGGCTGCGGCCGGCGATGAGGAAGCCATGCGGCTTGACGAGGAATTCTTGCGCGCCCTCGAGCACGGCATGCCGCCCACGGGGGGCATGGGAATGGGCATCGACCGACTGCTGATGTCGCTCACGGGCCTCGGCATTCGCGAGACAATCCTTTTCCCGCTGGTCAAGTAGTCAACTCAGTGAAGTAGCCTGAGACCATGGATAACTTCTGGGTAGCAGCTCTGTGGGCTGTCACGCCGACGCTACTCTTGGGGGTCGTTTTCTGGCTCGTCCTCCGATCGATTCTTCGCGCTGATCGCACCGAACGCGATGTGTACGCGCGAATGGAAGCCAAGGAACGCCAGCGCCGCGGGATGCCGCCCCGTTCTGCGGAGTAGCTCGCAATGGACGTGGGATCAACAACCTTCTGGACCACCGTGGTCGTGCTCGGCGTCGACTTCGTCATTCGCATCGCCGCCATCATTGTTGTTCCCCGAAACCGCCGGCCCGGCTCCGCCCTCGCCTGGCTGCTCGCCATCTTCTTTATTCCGTATGTCGGAGTCCTACTGTTTCTTCTCATTGGGAGTCCTCGCCTCGGACGCAAACGTCGGCGCAAGCAGCGCGAGATCAACGAGTTCATCTTCAATTCCACTGAGGGGCGCGACCTTGTCACAAAAGACCGCGCTTGGCCACAGTGGCTCAAGTCAATCGTGTTGCTCAATCGCAATCTCGGGTCCATGCCGCTCGTCGGCAATAACGACGCGGAGATGCACATCGAGTACGACGAGACGATTCGCCTCATGGCAGCGGATATCGCCCGAGCCAAGAAGTTTGTGCACGCGGAGTTCTACATCTTTTCTGCTGATGCCGTGACGGAGCCTTTCTTTGTTGCCATGGAGGAGGCCGTGCAGCGCGGTGTTGTGGTGCGCGTGCTCCTTGACCACGTGGCCGGATTGCGCACCGTGGGGTATCGAGAAACACGCCGACGACTCACCCGCATCGGCGTTAAGTGGCACCTGATGCTCCCGTTCGCGCCGCTGCAGCGCAAATACGAGCGGCCCGATCTACGCAATCACCGAAAGCTTCTTGTCATTGACGGACTGGTGGGCTGGATGGGCTCGCAGAACATCATCGACTCGTCGTACCGCAAGAAGGGAAACCTGCGCCGCGGACTGCACTGGAAAGACGCCATGGTGCGTCTGCGCGGGCCAATTGTGGCGGCCCTCGACGCGATTTTCTTGGCCGACTGGTTTAGCGAGACCGACGACTTCTTGCCGCAGCACGAGTTGGCCGTGCCCACCCGGGCGCGCACCACGCAGAATCTCGACTGTCAGCTGGTGCCGAGTGGCCCCGGGTTCGCCACGGAAAACAACCTACGGCTGTTTTTGGCCCTCCTCTATGCGGCGCAGAAGAAGATCATCATCACGTCGCCCTACTTTGTGCCGGATGAGTCATTGCTGTACGCCGTCACGGCGGCCTGCCAGCGCGGTGTTCGTGTGGAGCTCTTCGTTTCGGAAATCGGTGACCAGGCGCTCGTGTATCACGCCCAGCGTTCCTACTACGAAGCGCTTCTCGAAGCGGGCGTCATCATCTGGCTCTACAAGAAGCCCACCATCTTGCACTCGAAGCACATGAGCATTGACGACGAAGTTGCCGTTATCGGCTCGAGCAACATGGACATGCGCTCGTTTTCACTCAACCTCGAGATCACCATGATGGTGCGCGGCAAGAGTTTCGTGGCGCAGATGCGCGAGGTCGAGGCGAGCTACCGAAAGGATTCTCGGGAGCTCACCATGGAAGAGTGGCGCAAGCAGCCGTTCCTGCAAACGGTTCTCGATGGCCTCGCCCGACTCACATCAGCGCTGCAGTAGAGAGC
>JBIIKT010000037.1:0-7098 GCA_044233055.1 Microbacteriaceae bacterium | reverse complement strand
CGTCTACGAGCCGTTCAGCAAGGCTAAAGTCACTTTCCCGCACGGCTACACCTTTGCCGGCCACCCCGTGTCTGCCGCCGTGGCTCTGGCCAACCTCGACATTTTTGACGAGGAAGATTTGTGCGGCAACGTTCGCCGCAACAGCCCCCTGTTCCGCGCCGAACTTGAGACGCTTCTCGACAATCCCATCGTGGGCGATGTGCGCGGTGACGGCTATTTCTTCGCCCTCGAGTTTGTCAAAGACAAGGCCACCAAGCAGACCTTCGACGCCGACGAGCGCGAACGGTTGCTGCGCGGGTTCCTCTCGACCGCCGTTTTTGAGGCAGGGCTTTACTGCCGGGCTGACGATCGAGGCAACTCGGTTCTCACCCTTGCGCCCCCGCTGACCACCGGCCCCAAGGAGTTTGCCGAGATCCGTGAGATTCTGTCGGACGTGTTGACGCGCGCCCTCGAGGTTGTCTAACCGCGCAGAGTTGTGGGTCTCGCGCGGGTTGGCCGGGCTCCTCGTTTCGCCGCCGGACGTCTGAGGCTGTTTACCCTCGTAGGCTGAACCTATGTGGGCAAATCGGCACGAGTTTCATCCTGGGTTCTTCGGTGAACGAGAGTCGGGCGTTCGCGCCGCCGTTCGCGGCATAGCATTCGTCGCCATCGCCTGGCTGGTGGGCATTCTCGGTTCCCTTAGCACCATCGGCAACGTCACCGGATGGTACGCCCAGGCAGAGAAAGCCCCGTGGACCCCGCCGAACGACCTTTTTGGGCCGGTCTGGTTGACTCTCTACACAGTCATGGCGGTAGCGGCCTGGCTCGTGTGGCGCGAACGAGGAAGCTACTTTCGACGGACCGCGCTGATTCTGTATGTCACGCAACTCGTGATCAACGCTCTGTGGACTCCGATTTTCTTTGGCGCTTACCCTCTGCTCGGAAGCGCGGCACTGTGGTGGGGCGTCGTGATTATTCTGCTCCTGGATGTTGCGGTTCTGGCCACCATGATTGCCTTTTCGCGCGTATCACTGGTGGCGGCGTGGATGCTCGTTCCCTATTGGATCTGGGTGCTGTACGCCACCACGCTCAACGTATTTCTCGCCGTCAACAACTAGACGACAGCGCAGTCGTCAACGGTTTGCCCTCGAGGGGTGCGACCGCTTGTTCTGACCCGTAACCTTGTGCGCATGACAGCTCGCGATTCATCCGTTGTTTACTCGTCGCCCGTCGGAGCAATTGAACTCATCGAGTCCGACGGCGCTCTGTCCCACGTTCGACTCATGGGGTCGAGCGCTACGGACTACAGCTCGGTAACGACTGGCTCGGCGAGCACTCCCCTGTTGCGTCGAACGCAGAAGCAACTCGCCGAGTACTTCGCCGGCCGACGACGCGCGTTCGATCTGCCCCTCGCCGCGCACGGCACGCCGTTTCAACGGTCCGTGTGGAACGAACTGGCCGCGATCCCATTCGGTGCCACCAGCACGTACGGCGCCATCGCTCGCGCCGTCGGGCAGCCCCAAGCTGCCCGCGCCGTGGGCGGAGCGATTGGCGCAAATCCCCTCGCGCTCGTGATTCCGTGTCATCGGGTGCTCGCTGGCGACCGACGCCTCACCGGCTTTAGCGGTGGCGATGGCGTTCCCACCAAGGTGGCACTGCTCACCCTCGAGGGTTGCGAGTTTCGCACGTGAGCGGTAAAGAGACACCCGCAGATGTCCTCACCGGCAGCGATGGCCGGGGGCGCTGCTGGTGGGCTGAGTCGGGAAACGACGAACTTCGGCGCTACCACGACGAGGAGTGGGGGGTTCCGGTCCACGACGATCGCCTACTTTTTGAACACATTTGCCTTGAGGGTTTTCAGGCGGGGCTCAGCTGGTCAACCGTGTTGAACAAAAGACCCGCTTTTCGTCGGCACTTCCACGATTTCGAGATAGCCCGGGTCGCGAGTATCGGCTCGCGCAACATCGAACGCATGATGAGCGATCCGGCAATCATTCGCAACCGGGCAAAAATTGAGGCGGCTATCAGCAATGCCTGCGTCACCCGCGATCTCGTTATTGCTCAACCCGGTGCGCTCAACGACCTAATCTGGAGTTTTGCCCCGTCGCCGCGCCGTCGCCGCTTACGCTCGCGCGTCGAGGTGCCGGCCGTCACACCCGAAGCCGAGGCCCTAAGCACAGAGCTCCGCACCCGCGGCTTTCGATTTGTTGGGCCCACCACTATGTACGCACTCATGCAGTCAGCCGGACTCGTCGACGACCACATCGCCGGCTGCCACCGCGCTCAATAACTGACGCCGAGCTCAACAATTGCCGCCGACCTAAACGAGGAGCGTAATCTCTCGCCCCGCCGAACTGTTGTCGGCGACCCCTGCCTCGAGCTGCCAGCCATGAGCCACTCCCCACGCGCACAGTTCATCGACCGACGTGATATTCGCCAGAGACCCCGACTCGGCCAGGGCGCGAACAAACTCACCCTTCGCCTTCTTGTTGAAGTGGTTGAGCGCGCGCGTGGCCCCGGCCGAATCCCGGGTGGCCACGCGCAAAAAGACCCCGTTCGCTGAGACGGGAATGGGCATCAGATCGGCGTATCCCTCGCTACGAGCATCGAGCACAAAGCCGTCCCAGATACCGCTCACCTCGTGAGTGGCATCAACCCACGTTGCGGTCAGCGAACGGGTGAGAGCAGGGAGCCTGGAATTGTGGGAAAGCCGATACGCCGGAATGGCATCACCGGCCGCAATCGGTCCCCATAGTGCGGACTGCAGAATGACGCTGGCCAGAACATCGCGTCGTGCGGGCGCCGAGAGTGTCGACGCCGACAGGCCATCAAAAAGCACACCGGTGTAACGGTCAATCGCCGCGAGCGTGGGCCCG
Source organism: Microbacteriaceae bacterium (assembly GCA_044233055.1). Lineage (GTDB taxonomy): Bacteria > Actinomycetota > Actinomycetes > Actinomycetales > Microbacteriaceae > UBA963. The sequence continues at coordinate 4,243 of JBIIKT010000037.1, read as the reverse complement.
GTCAACAGCGAACGGTTGCGCTCAACCTCGAACCCGAGTTTTGGGCCGAGTTTGAGAGTCGACAAACACGTCGCCTCATCGCGGGCCAGGGCCACGACCTTTTCGATCAGTTCGGCGCGGGTGTTCGTGAGTTCAGGAAAACTCAACCCGGAAAGATTAACCGGCCGAGCGTCACCGCCGTCTCGCTTCGTCTCAGACGGCGGCAGGAGAACTCGCATGTGTGAGTCTGAAACCTACTCCACAAGTTCGGCGGCCGAGGCCACCACAGAAACGTTGTTGTTCTCAACCGACAAGAAGCCACCTTCGGCGTTCGCCGTGATCTTGGAGCCGTCGGCAGTGGTGACGCGCACGTTGCCCGACGCCAGGATCGCCAACATGGGCTCGTGTCCGGGGAGTATGCCGATTTCGCCCTCGACAGTCTTGGCCACAACCATGCTTGCCTCGCCTGACCACACGTCTTTGTCGGCCGAGACGACGCTCACCAGAAGTCGGGAAGCGGCCATAATTAGCCGTTCTCCTTTTGGATCTTGGCCCACTTCTCTTCGACGTCGGTGATGGGGCCAACGTTGAAGAAGGCCTGCTCAGCCACGTGGTCAAAGTCACCCTTGCAGATGGCGTCGAACGACTCCACGGTGTCTTTGAGCGGAACCGTGGAACCCTCAACGCCCGTGAACTTCTTGGCCATGTAGGTGTTCTGCGAAAGGAACTGCTGAATACGACGCGCGCGCGACACGGTGACGCGGTCTTCTTCGGACAGCTCGTCGACACCGAGGATCGCGATGATCTCCTGCAGTTCCTTGTTCTTCTGCAGAATCGACTTGACCGTAGTGGCCACGCGATAGTGGTCGTCACCCAAGTAGCGGGGGTCGAGGATGCGGCTTGTTGAGGTCAGTGGGTCCACAGCGGGGTACAGACCGCGCGAAGCAATCTCACGCGAGAGTTCCGTGGTGGCATCGAGGTGGGCAAACGTGGTTGCCGGAGCCGGGTCGGTGTAGTCATCAGCCGGCACGTAGATGGCCTGCAGCGAGGTGATGGAGTGACCGCGCGTCGACGTGATGCGCTCTTGGAGCAGACCCATTTCGTCGGCGAGGTTGGGCTGGTAACCCACGGCAGACGGCATGCGACCCAGCAGGGTCGACACCTCAGAACCGGCCTGCGTGAAGCGGAAAATGTTGTCAATGAACAACAGCACGTCTTGCTTCTGCACGTCGCGGAAGTACTCGGCCATGGTCAGTGCCGACAGGGCAACGCGCAGACGCGTTCCCGGCGGCTCATCCATCTGGCCGAACACGAGCGCGGTCTTGTCGAACACGCCCGCTTCTTCCATCTCGTGGATCAGGTCGTTACCCTCACGGGTTCGCTCACCCACACCGGCGAAGACCGATACACCACCGTGATCCTGAGCCACGCGCTGAATCATTTCCTGAATCAGAACCGTCTTGCCCACACCGGCACCGCCGAAGAGGCCAATCTTTCCACCCTGAACGTAGGGCGTGAGCAGGTCGATGACCTTGATGCCCGTTTCGAAGAGCTGCGTCTTCGACTCGAGCTGATCGAAGGGGGGCGGGTTGCGGTGAATCGGCCAGCGCTCCTTGATGTCAAACTTCTGTCCCGGGGCGCCGTTGAGGATGTCGCCGGTTACATTGAAAACCTTGCCCTTGGTGACGTCACCCACGGGAACAGAAATCGGAGCTCCCGTGTCGCGCACTTCCTGGCCACGAACAAGGCCGTCGGTGGGCTTCAGTGCAATAGCGCGCACCACGTCGTCACCGAGGTGCTGGGCAACCTCGAGCGTGAGCTTGGTTGATTCCTTGCCAATAACGATGTCGGTCTCCAGGGCGTTATAGATGCCCGGAATCGCGTCGTGCGGGAACTCAATGTCAACAACCGGACCCGTCACGCGGGCGATACGGCCCACACCGGTCTGTGTTGCTTTCTTCGTTGCAGTAGCCATTGGGTTTCTTCTCTCTTGCGTTGACTAGTCGTCGTCGGGGATGTGTTACTTGGCGTCGGACAGCGCGTCTGCGCCGCCAACGATTTCGGAAATCTGCTGGGTAATCTCGGATTGACGTGCGTTGTTGGCCAGACGCGTGTACTCGCGAATGAGCTTGTCGGCGTTATCGGATGCCGACTTCATGGCGCGCTGGCGGCTGGCGTGCTCGGAAGCGGCCGACTGCAGCATGGCGTTGTAGATGCGGCTCTCGATGTAGACGGGAAGCAGCGAATCGAGCACCTTCTCGGCATCCGGCTCGAATTCGTAGAGCGGCAGGATCTCGGAGTCACCCGGTTCTTCTACGCCCTCCACAATTTCGAGCGGAAGCACACGCACGACCTGGGGGACTTGACTGACCATGTTCACAAAGCGGTTGTAGACGATGTGAATCTCGTCGACGCCACCATCGCTGGCATCGCGCAGGAACGACTCGAGGATGGCGTCGCCAATCTCGCGCGCTGTTTCGAAAACGGGAGAGTCGGTGCCACCGGTCCACACGCGCTCGGGCGTCCGGCGTCGGAACGAGAAGTAGGCGTTGGCCTTGCGTCCCACGAGGAAGTAGGCGACGTCTTTACCCTCGCTGCGGAGAAGTTCGGTCAGTTCCTCGGCCTCGCGCAGCACCTGCGAGCTGAACGCACCGGCCAGACCGCGGTCGGACGCAAAGATCACGATGGCCGCGCGCTCCACCTTCTCGGGCTCGGTCGTGAGCACGTGGCTCACGTTGGTGTAGGTGGCCACGGCAGAGACGGCCCGCGTCACGGCAGTCGAATACGGGGTCGCTGCAGCCACTCGAGCCTGCGCCTTTTGAATGCGCGATGCCGAGATGAGCTCCATGGCCCTCGTAATCTTCTTGGTCGTCTGGGCAGAACGAATTTTCTGCCGGTAGACCCGAAGCTGCGCTCCCATTGCTTGCCTTCTCTTAGGTTGGTGTAATCAGTGACGTGACCCGCGGTGACCGCGCGTTACTTCTTTTTGCGGACAATCTTTTCTTGCTTGACCTCATCGGCCGGCAAAGCATCGAACTCTTCGCGTCCCACGGAGGCGAGCGGCTTGCCCTCACCGGTCTGGAACTCCTGCTTGAAGTCGGCGATGGCCTTCTCCAGATCACTTACCGTGGCGTCCGAGAGCTCGTTTGTCTCGGCAAGGTTCTTGAGCACCTTGGTCTTGCGACCGCAGTAGTCGATGAACTCCCTCTCGAAGCGCAGGATGTCTTCGATGGGCACCTCGTCGAGCTTGCCGGTGGTACCGGCCCAGATCGACACAACCTGGTTCTCCACCGGGTACGGCGTGAACTGCGGTTGCTTGAGGAGCTCGGTCAAACGTGCACCACGAGCGAGCTGGCGGCGGCTGGCCGCATCCAAGTCAGACGCAAACATGGCGAATGCCTCGAGTGCGCGGTACTGAGCCAGCTCAATCTTGAGGGTTCCCGACACCTTCTTGATCGACTTCACCTGCGCGTCACCGCCCACGCGCGACACCGAGATACCCACGTCAACAGCGGGGCGCTGGTTGGCGTTGAACAGGTCGGACTGCAGGAAGATCTGACCGTCGGTGATTGAAATGACGTTGGTGGGAATGTAGGCCGACACGTCGTTGGCTTTGGTCTCGATGATCGGAAGTCCGGTCATCGACCCGGCACCGAGAGCGTCGGAGAGCTTGGCGCAACGCTCGAGCAGACGCGAGTGCAAGTAGAAGACGTCACCGGGGTACGCCTCGCGTCCCGGCGGACGACGGAGAAGAAGCGAAACGGCACGGTAGGCCTCGGCCTGCTTTGACAGGTCATCAAAAATGATGAGGACGTGCTTGCCGGCGTACATCCAGTGCTGACCAATGGCGGAACCGGTGTAGGGAGCCAGGTACTTGAATCCGGCGGGATCGGATGCGGGAGCGGCCACGATGGTGGTGTACTCCATGGCTCCGGCTTCTTCGAGCGCGCCCCTCACCGCGGCGATTGTCGAACCCTTCTGACCGATGGCGACGTAGATGCAGCGAACCTGTTTGGTGGCATCGCCCGATGCCCAGTTGGCCTTCTGATTGATGATGGTATCGATGGCAATGGCCGTCTTACCCGTCTGGCGGTCACCAATGATGAGCTGGCGCTGTCCGCGTCCCACCGGGATCATTGCGTCGATGGCCTTGATTCCGGTCTGCATGGGCTCGTGAACCGACTTGCGATCCATCACACCGGCAGCCTGAAGCTCGAGGGCGCGGCGACCCTCGTCCTTGATGGTGCCGAGACCGTCAATGGGG
>JBIIKT010000036.1:0-7154 GCA_044233055.1 Microbacteriaceae bacterium | reverse complement strand
GGGAATGGGCGCACAGGTGACGGTGCTCGACACCAACCTTGCCCGACTGGCGCAGCTTGATCTCGCCTTTCACGGCCGCGTCAACACCATCGCGTCGAACGCCCTCGAGATTGAACGCGCGGTGTGTACGGCCGATCTGGTCATCGGCGCCGTTCTGATCCCCGGCGCCAAGGCGCCCAAGCTCGTGTCGAACGACCTCGTCGCGCGCATGAAGCCGGGAAGCGTACTGGTGGACATCGCTGTGGATCAGGGGGGCTGCTTCGCCGACACCCACCCAACGACGCACGCGGATCCCACCTTCGAGGTTCACGGGTCAATCTTCTACTGTGTGGCCAACATGCCCGGCGCTGTTCCCCACACCTCGACGCACGCACTCACGAACGCCACCCTGCCGTTCGTGCGCCGGGTCGCTGACCTCGGTTGGCGTGATGCGCTCAGTGAGGATGCGGCGTTACGTTCCGGCCTCAACACGTGGGCCGGGAAGGTCACTAACTCGGCCGTCGCCGAAGCACACGGCATGGCCTTCACCCCGCTGGCCGAGGTCTTCGGCTAGAGGCCTGCCGGTAGCGCGGCCCTCACGTAGGAATCATCGGCCTCGAGAACCACAACGCTGTTTTCCAGTGGTGGCGGGATTCGGCGAATGTCCCGTCCCACGTAGCGGGCTGTCATCCGCGCGACGCCGTGCCAGACCAGCGGCTCCTGTCTCACGCGGCGTCTCATCTCGTCAGAGAGCGTGAGGGCTTGCTCGGGCGTAAGCGCGTCGAGGAGCACGCTTGTGGCATTGGCCGCCTGATGAGCCGACCACAACTCAGGTTCGTTGGTGACTACCACTGCTCGACGACCCTGTAGCACCTCGGGCAACGTGGGCAAAAGGTGCGTTCCCGCACGGCTGTGTCCGCCGAGAGAGAGCGCAGCGAGCTCGGCTGAGTCCAGACTCGGCCGCATGAGTTGAACCGTGTCACCCCCCATCGCACCGCGTCCGGGATAGCGGGAACCAAGATCGATTCGGGTTCGCACGTGTCGGGTCACCGCACTGAGCGCGGGCTCATCTCCCGATGTTGAGAACAACAGAAATCTGCCCCGACCCGGGCCCTCGCGCGCCACGCGCTCGAGAGCCGCAACGAGATCATCGAGTGCGTCGTCCGGCGTCATCCGCACGATCGCATCGAGCCCGTCGACCATCACCAGTTCCGGTTGGTGGGTGGGGCTCTGGTCACACTCCCGCGCAGCGTTGATGAGGGCATCCCACGCGAGTGCCGGATGAGCGGGCACCACCAGAACTTTCCCTGAGTCTGCCCTGGATCCGCTGCCAGGCGTTTCGTGATGGTTCACGCGCCCGGGTCGCTTCGCCTCCGCCCCGATGTTCTGCAGCAGGGTCGTCTTTCCCGAACGCGGACCGCCCACTACCCACAGGGAGCCGTCTCGCTCCGGCAGATAGTCGAGCACCGACCAGCGGGTGGTGACGAGATCCTGCCTCAGACCCAGCAGAAGCCCTTCCCCGCATTCCCCCGCAGAATTGGCAAGGTCGGTTACGATCGTCTCCGACAGCTCTGTCGGCAACTCGGGCCACCACAACCGCCAGTCGTCGGCCGGAGCGGCCGCCGTCCACCGGGCAGCCGCCTCAAGAGTCGGCGCATCCACGCACACCGGATTAACGGCGTCAATGAGCCCCGACGGTCGGCGCACGTAAAGCAGACGGGGCGTTGACGCAAGATCCGTGGGCGAACGTTGCACTGTTGCGCCCAGCAGATAACGAGCATCGTCGTCACCCACGGGAGTGAGGCACAGTCGCGTCTGGGCGTTGACCAGCAGGTCATCTCCAAAGGCGCCGGCCGCCCGCTGGGTTGCCACAGCGAGGTGCACACCGAGAGCGCGACCACGTGAGGCCACATCGGCAGTAATGCGGCGGGCGTCGGGAACAACGTCACACAGTGCGCGAAACTCGTCAATCACAATCAACAGGCGCGGGATGCGGACCGCGCGCGGCAGAGCGGAGATGTCGGTGCACCCTGCGTCACGCAACACGGTTTCGCGGCGGACCATTTCTGTTCGAATCCCGGCGAGGGCGCGCAGCACGTCGTCACCGTCGAGATCCGTGGTGATTCCGGCGTTGTGCGGCAGTGACGCCACGCGGGCAAACCCACCTCCGCCCTTGAAGTCAATGACGGTAAATCGAAAGTGCTCGGGCGGGTGTGCTGCGGCCATGCTGGCCAACAGGGCCACGAGCGTCTCGGTCTTACCGCTACCCGTGGCACCGGCCACGAGCATGTGCGGCGCGTCGGTGCTGACCTCGCCCCACACCGGTGTCGGACTAGCGAGAGCATCGCTCCATCCCAGAATGCCCCTCACGTGACTATGCTCGGGTCGCGGATCATGCTCATCGGCGCCGGGAGCATCGCTGCTCAACAACTCGACTCCCATCAATTCGACTCCGATCAACTCGACTCGCGGCAAGGCGACAGTCGACATTTCGCCCGTCACCATTTCGCGCAGGTCACTCAGCGTCGGAGACGCGTGGCGAAGAGCGCGGGAGGCCTGGAGTTCGCGTTGGGCGCGGGCAGCGTGCGCCTCGGAGACTTCATCTACCAAAACCGCAACCGCGTCCAATGGCGTGCGCACATCTGTCAACTCCGCCCACCCCCGCTCCCCCAGTGTCAGTAGCAGCGTTGTCTTCGCGGGAATCTCTGATCGGTGGGTAGCGTGGCTGATACTGCCAGCCTCGGCGCCACTTCCGATCCAGGCCCGGGTGAGGGTCAATGCCCTGGCGACACGCTGCCGCGCCTCCGGCGGACCCAGAACGCACACGTGTGCGTCGAGGGGAATAAGAACGGGGCGTCGGCCCGGGTCGAGCCCCACTCGGAAAACGACCGGAGCTGTTGGACCCGCCCCGATGTCACGGGCGGCGGGGCGGTGGTGACCGTGGTCGAGGAGGTCTGCCAGGCTGGCATGTTGTCGGCGCGCCCTGGCGGCCTCCTGCTCGACGTCGTGCGCGCGCTGTTGTTCCGTCTCACGCTGCGCCCGAGTGGCATCCTCGGTTGCGGCGCGCTGAGCCGCCCGGGTCTGTCGCCGTGCATCAACCAGCGATGCCACCATAGCGACCGGTCCCATGAGCGCAAAAAGCATCATCGCCGGCGATGACGACACCCACCACATAACCACTGCGAAACCAAGCGGAACCAACAGCGAGAACAGCGGGACGGGCGTAACGCGAAGGCCAGTTTTTCGGGAAGCCTCACGCGTCATGCATCGAGGTCACCACGTTGCGAGAGCCCGACGCGTCGCCTGTCCACAGGCGCGCTGGCTGCAGCGTGCTTGTTACTGAACGGTGAAGGACTGGTCGCCGATGCCGACCGAGGCTCCCGGCCTCAGAATCACGCGCTCGTGGGGCGCGAGCCGCTCGGCTGCAATTCCCGGCATGCTCACCACGGTGCCGTTGGCACTGTCCAGATCGGTCACCATGAGCCCCTCAGCCAATGCCTCAACCCGCAGGTGCGTTTTGGAGACCGTCTTGGACGGGTCACTCACCACGATGAGGTGCTCCCATGTTTCGTTGGCCGGGGCCACCGGCATGCGGCCGATAAGCCCCCGACCCACCACCTGAGCTCGCTCACCGGTGCTGAAAACGAGCGTGAACGGAGTGACGACGGCAGCCGGGCTCTCGGCGGGTAACGACGCCGTTGGCGCGGGTTCGGAAACAACTGGCGCAACAGCCACCGGGCCAGGAACAACTGGCGCGACGGCCACCGGCTCAGGAACTACCGGGGCTACGGCCACCGGCTCAGCAACCACGGGAGTCGCAGCCGCAGCTGCGGGAGCACTCGTCGCTGGTGGATCTACCCGTCGAACACTCGTCTCAATCGGTGTGCCAAACTCGGGAACACTCGCCCCACACTCCCCGCAAAAGTAAGCACCTTCCGGGAGGACTTCCCCACAGACATCACAGGTTGGGTCGCCAGTTACCATGACGCCATGTTACTCAGCGACGTGCGCGACGACCAATGAACGACCACAGCGCTAATCGTCGCGCGAGACGCTGTCGACGCGTTAATCCGGTCATCAACTCGTTTTCAAGGTCGCTGACAACAAGCCACGCGTTGCGCGCGTCGGCCGCCACGAGAGGATCCGCGGTGTACTCGGCGCGGTCAATGAGGAAAGCCAGTTGGGGGGCGTCCGGCACCTGAACATTCGAAACAAGCTCGCGGTTGGTGGTTGACGCCGTCACCACATATCGGGCATCGATGAGCACATCGGCGGCCTGGTCACGGGCGCCCATGATCCGCTGCCGTGCATTGCCCCCACTCTGCCGACGCCGCCGCCGCCACGCTTTCGCGACCACGATGCACAGGGGAGGCAACAGAAGCAACGCGCCCACGGCAACGACCGCAGCCAGAGCTCGGAGAATCCCGAAGATGACACCCCACAGAGGATCGGGGTCATCGGTGTCAGCTTCCTCATCTGACTGTGGGGCCTGCGCGCCCCTCACCTGAGACACATCGGCCGGAGGCGGGTCCACGACGGATTGCGGCGGCGACACCCGATTCGGATCTTCCGGGGGTGCGTCCGGGATGGGGCGCGACTCGGGAACCGGGTCGATGGCCACCCAGCCGTCACTCGTGTTGACCTCAACCCACGCGCTCAGCTGAGAACCGATGATCTCGGTGGCGTTCTCGGGGACAACAAAACCCACCGCAACGCGCGCGGGGAATCCCACCTGTTGCGCGAGCAGCGCGGCAGCCACCGAGTACTGCTCGGCGTCGCCAATCATGAGTTTGTCGGTGAGCAGCGACGTGATTCGCTCGGCCGAATGCCCGCTTCGTGAGGGCGGCTCGTCGGCTCCGCCATTGCTGACATAGCCGTTCTGGAGGAGTGAGCCGAGCACGGCGACGAGTCGCTCACCGGGTTCTGCCGACGCCTCGCTGTGGGTCGCCACATAGGCCTGCACTCCCGCGGGCTCATCGGTTACCACGGTGCGATCCGTGCCCGGCGTGGCGGTGGCCAGGCGGGCGAGATTCGAGGGTTCGATTCCGGGACCGGATACTCGGTACCGGAAACCTTGGGACAGCCCATTGAGGTCGATGGCGGTTTGCGCCGTGGGGCTGAAGTAGAGCGAACCGATGCCCGTTCCAATTGTTTGCATTCCGGCGAGGTCTCCCCGCAGCGGCAGCCACGGTCCGGTGAGCTGCTCAATGGTGATCTCGGCCGCGTCTGGATCAACACCGTCGGCCAGGGCGTATCCCGATTGGCGAGTGAAGTCGCCGTCCGGCGTCCACACCGAATAGCTCACTCCGTCGTAACGCGAGAGCGTGGCAAGCGTCAGCATCTCGCCCGTCGTTGCGTTGGACACACTGAACATCGGCACCTCGGCCAAGTCGCCCACTTCGTAGGCGCGGAACGCGGAGAGGGGTGAGGGCAGCGAGGCTTCATCGAGGGTGGGTGACACCCGCGAACGCCACACTTCGGGGGGCGCGGTCATCGACAGTGCCACGCCCGCCGCCACAGCCCCCACGAAAACGGTTGCCCCGATGGCCGTCAGCTTTCGCAGCACTCCCCCGGGCGTTGCGCTCAGCAGCGCCACGAGAACCGTGACAGCGATTACCGCACCGGATATCACGGCAAAGCGCGCGTCGGCAAGACCGAGCCAGATGGCCACGCCGGTCACCGCAATTCCCGGAACGAGGGCCAACGCGCGCCGGGTGACCGCAGCAGCGAGAACTACCGCGAGTGCCGAGCCGACCAGCGACAGCATGAAGACCGGCACGAGAAGTGCCCCGAACGATCCCACGGGTGGCGTGATGGTGACAATCTGCTTCCAGCCCTCAACAGCTCCGAGAAAGAGCGCTTGCTCTCCGCCGAGCGACGGAAAGACCCGCCACAGTGCCTGCTGTGGCACGGCGAGGGGTACCCCCGTCACGGCAAAAACCAGCACAAGACCAATGGGCAGTGTCCACCACGGCCACCGACGACGCGTCACAATGGCGGCCACTGCGGCTCCCAAGACGCTGCCGGCAACAACCGTGATGACAAACTCGGGCGTCTGAAAAACGGGCCACAGCGGTGTCAACCCGAGCGCGACCACGAGCACGCCAAACGCGGCCATCATGCGGTGGCTCGATTTCTCGAGAGCAGCTTGGTGAGATCGTCCAAACGACCAATCGTTCCAAGTGTCAACCGGCCCGAGGTGCGTAATCGGGGCGCTGATTCAACGGCGCAGCGCAGAGCCACGACCTCCACTCCGGCACCAAACGGCAGCGATGCCTGTTCAATCTCCGGCACACCGGCCACCGATCCGGTCACCGCGAAAACGACAGAAACATCGGCGGCCACGTTTGCCGCCAGAGGGGTGAGCCCGACCAAGGGCAAACTGTTAGCAGTGAGAACTATCCCGGCGATCTCATCCAGGAGGCGCGCCGGCGAGACGCTCGTGAGCACGCTCATCGTTTCGCCACTCGCCGGGGCCGCACGGCCCGAGCGCGCCGGAGTGCTCGAGACACTGGACCGAGAAACGGCGAACATCACATCACGGCTGTCGCGCAGTGCACGCACCCCCAGAGAGGCGGCCGTGGAAACGGCGAGTTCAAACTCGGCGTCATCCGCATAGGCCTCGAGACGCGTGTCCAGCAGAATCAACATGCGCGAGCGACGGGTTTGTTCGTACTGACGAATCATGAATCGCCCCGTCTTGGCGCTCGACTTCCAGTGGATGTGACGCCGATCGTCACCGGGCACGTACTCGCGCAGGGCGTGGAACGACAGGTCTGAATCTGTCAGGTCGCGCGATGCCTCGCCCTCGAGGTCGCGCACGAATCCCGCACTCAGCGGCGGCAGAGTGGCCGTGGTGGGGTGCACCACGACCTTGGCGGCACCCGGCAGGGCAACCGAGCGCCGATAGAGGCCAAACGGATCGCGGCGCACAACCGATATGGGGCCGAGGGGAATCACCGTGCGACGTGGCGCTTCGACCGTGAGCGTCGTCTCGTGGATCGCACCAACGTTCACGCGCGGTACGCGCTCGGTGACCGTGCGTGCACCCACGGGTATATCAAGGTCGGTTGCCGAGGTGGCCCGTCGCGCGGGGCTGACGAGTCGCAAGCGCACCTGCGCGGCGCTGCCGGGCAGCACGCGATAGACCTCAGCGTCAAAGGCCACGGCCAGCA
>JBIIKT010000035.1:0-7170 GCA_044233055.1 Microbacteriaceae bacterium | reverse complement strand
CGACTCACATCAGCGCTGCAGTAGAGAGCCACGCGCTCGCGGCGCTACGCGCCTAGGACAGGGCAACCGCGACACCCGGCACGGGAACTGTAAGGCGGCGCGCGATACCTCGCTCGGCGAACGCCGACACCAATGCTTCGGTGCCCTCGAGCAGGTGCGACCATCCGGAGGTGTGGATGGGAATCACGAGCGGAACGTCGCCCTCACGCGCGAGCTCGGCCACGTCGTCGGCCGACATCGTGAACCGCGCCTTACGCGTGACCTTGGGGAAACCGGCGTCGCCCACGTGGGCAATCAGCGTGCCCACCTGAAACTGTTCGGCGACAGCACGCACCTCGGGCGTGAGCAGCGTGTCTCCCGTGATGTAGACAGCACCTCCCGTGAGCGCCTCTGATTCAATAACGAAACCGATTACTGGTCCGCTCACAAACTCTGGCCAGTACCGCGGGCGGTGGCGTGCGGCCACTGCCGTGATGGTCACATCCGGGCGCCGGTTGTCGGACAGCGCGTAGCTGTCCCCCGGCGCCATGCCAAAAGCGAGCGCTTCGTCATCGGAAGCTTCAATGCGTGTGGCACCGGCTTGCGTGGTGAGGATGATGGGCGCCTCAAGCGCGACGGCGCGGCCGCCGGTGTCGAAATTGTCGGCGTGCTGGTCATGACTCAGGAGAACGGCATCCACGGCACCCACCTGGGCGGGACTCAGGGCCGGTCGTGACGTCTTCACTGACGACGTGCCCCAGCCGAATCGGTACGTTTTTCCCGGTTCGTCAAACGTGGGATCCGTGAGCAGTCGCCAGCCGCCCACCTCAATGAGCCCGCAGGCTGTGTCGATGTGGGTGAAGGTGGCCCCCCGCGGTGTCTCCATGGTTTCAGCCTAGAACGTCCCCAGACTGCTCGCCCACGGCGAACACTGGGGCGTTTCGTCACGCCCACGGCGAACATTCCCCCACAGTCCGCTTTGCGCTGGTTAACTCACATTGTCGGCAAAAATCGCGAGTGCCGACACACCAAAAAAGGAGTTGTGCCCATGTTTGAACGGTTCACAGACCGCGCACGGCGCGTTGTTGTCTTGGCGCAAGAAGAAGCCAAGATGCTCAACCACAACTACATCGGCACTGAGCACATCCTGCTCGGCCTTATTCACGAGGGCGAGGGTGTCGCCGCGAAGGCACTCGAGTCACTCAACATCTCTCTCGAATCGGTGCGCGAGCAGGTGCAGGAGATCATCGGTCAGGGCCAGCAACAGCCCACCGGTCACATCCCCTTCACCCCCCGCGCCAAGAAGGTGCTCGAGCTCTCGCTGCGCGAAGCGCTGCAGCTCGGCCACAACTACATCGGCACCGAGCACATTCTGCTCGGCCTGATTCGTGAGGGCGAGGGCGTTGCCGCTCAGGTTCTGGTGAAGCTCGGCGCTGACCTCAATCGCGTTCGCCAGCAGGTGATTCAGCTGCTCTCGGGATTCCAGGGCAAGGAGCAGGTCTCCGCCGGCGTCAAGGAAGACTCGGGCAGCGCCCAGGGCGGCTCGCAGGTTCTCGACCAGTTTGGTCGCAACCTCACGCAGGCGGCCCGCGAAGGAAAGCTTGACCCGGTTATCGGCCGCGAGAAGGAAATCGAGCGCGTGATGCAGATTCTGTCGCGTCGCTCCAAGAACAACCCCGTCCTCATCGGCGAGCCCGGCGTGGGAAAGACCGCGGTTGTTGAGGGTCTCGCGCAGGCGATTGTTTCTGGCCAGGTGCCCGAGACGCTCAAAGACAAGCAGCTCTACACGCTCGACCTCGGTTCGCTCATCGCCGGTAGCCGCTACCGCGGTGACTTTGAGGAGCGCCTCAAGAAGGTGACCAAAGAGATCCGCACGCGCGGTGACATCATTACGTTCATCGACGAGATTCACTCGCTCGTGGGTGCCGGTGCTGCTGAGGGCGCCATTGACGCGGCCAGTATTCTTAAGCCCCTCCTCGCCCGCGGTGAACTACAGACCATTGGCGCCACCACGCTCGATGAGTACCGCAAGCACTTTGAGAAGGATGCCGCTCTCGAGCGCCGCTTCCAGCCCATTCAGGTCGCCGAGCCGTCGTTGCCGCACACCATCAATATCCTCAAGGGCCTGCGCGACCGCTACGAAGCACACCACAAGGTGCAAATCACCGATGGCGCCATCGTGGCCGCGGCCAACCTGGCCGACCGGTACGTGGCGGATCGCTTCCTGCCCGATAAGGCCATCGACCTGATTGACGAAGCCGGTGCTCGTTTGCGCCTGTCGATCCTCTCGAACCCCGCGGAACTGCGCGAACTCGACGAACAGATTGCGCTCGTGCGCACGCAGAAAGAAACCGCCATCGAGGATCAAGACTTCGAGAAGGCGGCTGGACTGCGCGACGAAGAGAAGAAACTGGCCGACGAGCGCGTGCGCCGCGAGAAGGAATGGCGCAAGGGAGACGTGGCGGCCAACGGACTCGTTGACGAAGGAATTATCGCCGAGGTGTTGGCTCAGGCCACCGGCATCCCCGTTTTCAAGCTCACCGAAGAAGAGTCGTCTCGTCTCGTGTTCATGGAGAAGGCCCTGCACCAGCGGGTCATCGGTCAGAACGAGGCCATCGAGGCGCTCTCCAAGACCATCCGTCGCACGCGTGCGGGCCTCAAAGACCCCAAGCGTCCGAGCGGCTCGTTCATCTTCGCCGGCCCCACCGGTGTGGGAAAGACCGAGCTGGCCAAGGCGCTCGCCGAGTTCCTGTTCGACGACGAGTCGGCCATGATTGCGCTCGATATGAGCGAGTACGGCGAGAAGCACACCGTGTCGCGCCTGTTCGGTGCCCCTCCGGGATTCGTGGGCTTCGAAGAGGGCGGGCAGCTCACCGAGAAGGTGCGCCGCAAGCCGTTCAGCGTGGTCCTGTTCGACGAAATCGAGAAGGCCCACCCGGACATCTTCAACTCGCTGTTGCAGATTCTCGAGGAGGGTCGTCTCACCGACGGTCAGGGTCGCGTGGTCGACTTCAAGAACACCGTCATCATCATGACCACCAACCTCGGAAGCAAAGACATCTCGGGTGGACCGGTCGGCTTCCAGGCCGAGGGCGAATCGTCGACCTCCTACGACCGCATGCGCGGCAAGGTGAACGAGGAACTAAAGAAGCACTTCAAGCCCGAGTTCCTCAATCGCGTTGACGACATCATTGTGTTCCCGCAGCTGGCCAAGGACGAACTCGTCCAGATCGTGGACCTTTTTGTGAAGCGCCTGCGAGACCGCCTGCTCGATCGCGACATGAGCATTGAGGTCACGCTGGCTGCCAAGGAACGGCTTATCGACATTGGGTTCGATCCCGCGCTGGGCGCTCGGCCTCTGCGTCGCGCCATTCAGCGCGAGTTGGAAGATCGTCTGTCGGAGAAGATCCTCGAGGGCGCTCTCGTCGCCGGCGATCACGTGCACGTAGACCTCGTTGATGGTGAGTTTGTTTTCACCACTACATCGCGCGAACCCGTGATGGAGACCAACTAGCCTTGACGGTATGACAACGGCTGATGTCCTGGTGCGACGCGCGCGCACCTCGGACGTGCCCGAAATTCTGGCGTTGATCGATCCGCTCGTTGAGCAAAACATTCTGTTGGGAAAACAGCGGGTTCAGCTCTACGAATCGGTTCAGGAGTTTGTGGTCGCGGTGACAGGCGACGCCGTGGTGGGCTGCGGCGCGCTTCATCCGCTGTGGGCCGATTTGGGCGAGGTTCGCACAATCGCCGTGGCCGAAGAGTTTCGCGGCCGGGGAATTGGTGGCGCCATTCTCGATCAGCTTGAACTTAACGCCATCGAACTGGGTCTCACTCGACTCTTCTGTCTCACGTTTGAGGTGGATTTCTTTACGGGCCGCGGCTTTAGCGAAGTTCCCGAACCCGTTGTGGAGCCTCCCGTCTTTGACGAGATGTCGCGCTCGTTTGACGAGGGTGTTGCCGAGTTCCTGAATCTTGCCCGGGTAAAGCAGAACACCCTCGGAAATACCCGGATGCTCAAAAACCTGCACGTATCGTGAGAGGGTGAGCAACACTCCGCCGATTCGACGCCGCTATTCACCCGCGGTCTATCGCCGACGCCGGCTCGCTGTCGTTGTGCTCTTTCTCGTTGTGGTCATAGTAATCATCGTTGCGTTATCTCGATGCGGGTCGGCACCAACGCCAACGCCCACCCCCACGCGCACCCCCACGAGTACCGCCACCATGATTCCTCTCGTGTCGCCCACGCCTACGGGAACAACCACACCTGATGCGTCAGGTCAATACACTGGCACCGCGCCCGAGTGCCTGCCAAGAAATCTCACGGTGGGGGCTCTGACCGACAAGTCCGACTATGCCGCCGGCGAGTTGCCTCAGCTGAGCATGACGGTGACCAACAAAGGCACGTCGGACTGCAAGGTCAACGTGGGCACCTCACAACAGGTGTTCCAGGTCACCAGCGGCGACGATTTGTGGTGGCAGTCGACCGACTGTCAGACCGAGGAGACCGACTTCTGGATGCTGCTGCCCGCGGGTAAAACCGAGAAAACGGGAACGCCGGTGAGCTGGGTGCGCGAACGCAGCTCACCCGATACGTGTGACGTGCCTCGCGAAGCTGCCATTGGTGAGGGGGCTTCCTACTATCTGACGACTTCCCTCGGCGGGGCGCAGTCGAAGGAATCCAAGCAGTTCCTGCTCTACTAGCTGTCGCTGGTTGAGTAGCATGCGCTGGTTGAGTAGCCAACGAAGTTGGCGTATCGAAACAGTTTCGCTGGTTGAGTAGCCAACGGAGTTGGCGTATCGAAACAGTTTCGCTGGTTGAGTAGCCAACGGAGTTGGCGTATCGAAACCCGCTAAAAAGCCGCGTCGAGCTCGCGCTCTTTGGCGCCTTTGCTGCTAGCGAGCGCCGCCGACAGTGCGTGATGCACGGTGCCCGCACTGTCATCCACAATCGTGTCGAATCCCAGGCGCCCGGCCTCGGTGGCGCGAACGCGCGAACCGGCAACCGGCCGCACCTCCCCGGCCAAGCTGATCTCACCAAAGGCGGCTACCGTGTGCGCCACGGCCCGATCATGAAAGGCGCTGGCGATGGCAATCGCGATGGCGAGGTCGGCACCGGGTTCGGTGAGACGCACCCCGCCCACCGTGGAGACGTAAACGTCTTTGTCGCTGAGGGTGAGCCGGGCGCGCCGTTCGAGCACGGCCAGGA
Organism: Microbacteriaceae bacterium; assembly: GCA_044233055.1. GTDB lineage: Bacteria > Actinomycetota > Actinomycetes > Actinomycetales > Microbacteriaceae > UBA963. Next base: position 1,982 of record JBIIKT010000035.1, on the reverse strand, counting down.
TCATGGCCACGCGCGATGAATCAACTCCGTTGGTGACCCGCCGAGGGTTGGGGGCTGATGTTGGCACCACGAGTGCCTGAATCTCCACGGGTAGGGCGCGACGCCCCTCCATGGCCACGGTGACGCACGTGCCGCTCACGGCATGTTGTGATCGCGAGAGAAAGAGTCCGCTGGGGTCGGGTACTTCGGAAATTCCGTCGCCGGTCATCTCGAAGCAGCCCACTTCGTCGGTGGGCCCAAAGCGATTCTTGAGTGAACGCACAAACCGCAATGCTGTTTGACGGTCGCCCTCAAAGTGGCACACCACATCCACGAGGTGCTCGAGCATGCGGGGCCCGGCAATGCTGCCGTCTTTGGTGACGTGGCCCACGAGAATCAGTGGAAGCGCCGACTCCTTGCAGGTGCGCAGCAGCGCAGTGGCAACTTCGCGCACCTGACTGGGACCACCGGCAAGCCCGTCGACGGCCGAACTCGCCACCGCCTGCACCGAGTCGACAATGAGAAGGTCGGGCTTTATCGCTTGCACCTGGCCCAGGATGAACGACAGGTCTGTCTCGGCGGCCACAAAAAGGTTGTCGTGTAGGGCGCCCGTGCGGGTGGCACGCATGCGTACCTGACTCACCGATTCTTCGGCGCTCACATAGAGCACGCGCTGCCCGCCGGCCGCCGCGCGCGAGGCCACCTCCAGCAACAGTGTTGACTTACCCACGCCCGGTTCGCCCGAGAGCAGGATGGCGGCGCCGGCCACAATTCCTCCGCCGAGCACCCGATCAAACTCGCCGATGCCCGTGGGGCGGTGAGTGAGTTCGTTGCCGGAGGCTTGCGTGATGGGCACGGCCTGCCGCTCGCCGGCCACGGGCGTTGCGGTGATCCGCGTGGTGATACCCGTTTGCTCGCCCACGCTGGTGACCGTGCCGAACTGCTGGCACTCCCCGCACTGGCCGGCAAACTTGACGCTGGTCCAGCCGCACTCGATGCAGCGGAATCCGGGGGCGGTGGTCTTGACCATGGTGTTCACTTTACGGGCGCGCACCGACAGTAGTGGGGAGTCGTGCCCGCGATTAGCCCCAACCCGGTGGCCTCGCGTAAACTTGCTCTCGGTTCCGTGTCCGAGCGGCCGAAGGTGCAACTCTCGAAAAGTTGTGTGCGTGAAAGCGCACCGTGGGTTCAAATCCCACCGGGACCGCCAATAAAAAAGACTCCCATGTTCGGGAGTCTTTTTTATTGGCTTGGTTTGTTTGTGCTGGGATTTGGGAGGAGGCAGTCCTGTGGACTGCCGACGGCTCCCACCGGGACCGCCAAAGTGAATCGCCCCTCCTTGTGAGGGGCGATTCACTTTTGTGCTCTGGTAGGCGTTGGTGAACCCGCTGGGCCCACGCTCGCGCCGAGCGCAGCGTGTCTGTGCGAGGGGGTGTCGCGAGTGGGGCGTCAAATCCCACCGGGACCGCCAATTGAGAAAGCCTCCCCAAGCGGGGAGGCTTTCTCAATGTGTTGGTGAGCTATGCGTTGCGACGACGCGTTGCGATGAGCGCAACCGCACCGAGAACGCCGAGCACGAGAGCCGACAGGGCCCCGGTCGTGAGGTCAATACCGGTGTCGGGCAGTGCTGCCTTCTTCACGGCGATGGCGAGCTTGGCAGAGCTGCCGTTTCCGTCTTCCTGAGTAAGCCACGTCACTGTCATGGTCTTGACAGCGGCTGTGGGATTGACCCATCCGGAGTCGCCGTCATCAGTCGAGGTGAGAAGGTCCGCCTGGAAGAAGACGCTCGTGGCGGTTGGCTCGGTCACCGTGGGAACTCCGGTGTTAGCGGTGCCGCCACAGTCTCCGGGCATTTCTGCCACGGGAACGTTACAGAAGTTGAAAACACCGCCATTGAGCTCACTTGACGTCAGACTGGTTCCTGCTGCGTTGGTTGCTTCTACCGTGAAGCGGTCAGCGTTTTCAGCTATTCCGTCATTTTCCCCGTCGATGTCCATGATCAC
>JBIIKT010000034.1:0-7245 GCA_044233055.1 Microbacteriaceae bacterium | reverse complement strand
CTTAGGCGCCCAGCCCGGCGACACAATTCTTTATGCTGGCCCAGGGCACGAGGACTACCAAGAGATCAACGGCACCAAGATTCCCTATGACGCGCGCGAGGATGTTCGCCAAGCGTTGCGCGAGGCCGGCTGGCCCCCGAGAGAGGCACACCCATGATTTCCCTCACGCTCGGCGAAATTTCGGATATCACCGGCGGCCGCCTCTTCAGTCCGGCGGGTGAGGTCGACGCGAGTCTTCTGCTGAGCGGACAGGTCGACACTGATTCACGCGAACTGGCCACTGGCGACATCTTCTTCGCCAAGCCGGGCGAATTCACCGACGGTTGGAACTTCATCGGCCACGCGCGGGATGCCGGTGCCGCTCTCGTTGTCTCTGAGCGGGAATCAGAGATCGACATCCCACAGATTATTGTCGCGGATGTCGTTGTCGCCCTGGCCGATCTCGCTCGCGAAGTCGTGGCTCGCGTGCGTCGCAGCGGACAACTCACCGTTATTGGTATCACCGGGTCGAACGGCAAGACGACAACAAAAAACCTGGTCGGCGCACTCTGCCAGCGACTCGGCCCCACGGTTTTCGCCAAGGCGTCTTATAACAACGAGGTGGGGGCTCCTCTCACCATGTTGCGCGTTGAGCGTGACACCCGCTACCTCGTTCTCGAACTGGGTGCCAGTGGCATTGGGCACATTGCACGGCTCACCGATATTGTGGCCCTCGACATCGGGGTCGTGCTGATGGTGGGACTGGCTCACGCGGGAGAATTCGGCGGTTTCGAGCGGACCGTGATTGCCAAAACGGAACTCGTCCAGGGCATTCTGCCCGGGGGCACGGCAGTTTTGAACGCCGACGACCCTAACGTTGCCGCCATGGCAGCCGTTTCGCCCGACGCCGTTGTGTGGTTTGGTCGCGGTACGGCAGCCCAGGTTCGTGCCACGAGTGTCGACACCACCCTGTCCGGAACGACGTTCGAGTTGCACGTCGCCGATGGTTCGGCGTCACGCGCTGTGTTCCCCGTTATTGGTGAGCACCACGTGATGAACGCGCTGGCGATGGCAGCGGTTGCCGGAATTCTCGGGGCACCGCTTTCGCTTGTCGTTGAGGTCTTGGCAACCACCACGCGAGCGGAACGCTGGCGAATGGAAGTGCTGGGCGGTTCGGGCGTGGTTGTGATCAACGACGCGTACAACGCCTCACCGGATTCGATGGCCGCGGCGCTGAGAACTCTCGCGCGTTTGGGTGACGGCTCGAATCGGCGCATCGCCGTCCTCGGAGAGATGAGTGAATTAGGTGAGTACTCGGGCGAAGAACACGACGCCATTGCCCTATTGGTGGTCAGGCTCAATGTCGATGTCCTCGTGGTTGTTGGTGCCGGCGCACGCCGCCTTTTCATTTCGAGCATCAACGAGGGTTCGTGGGCAGGTGAAAGCGTCTACTTCGAAACCTCCGGCGAGGCATACGATTACCTCATGACGATTTTGCGCGACAACGACATCGTGCTCGTCAAATCTTCGAATTCAGCCGAACTGCGCTTTCTCGGCGACAAGCTGGGGGAGACTTTCGCGTGATCACCCTTCTTGTTGCCGGAGCAATCTCGATGTTTCTTTCGCTCTTGGCGACACCCCTGTTCGCCCGCCTTTTTCGCTTTATCGGGTGGGGGCAGTACATCCGCGATGACGGTCCCAAGGAGCACCACGTAAAAAAGGGCACCCCCACAATGGGCGGTATTGTCATCATCTTCAGCGTGGTGGTGGGTTATTTCCTTGCGTGCTGGATCACGGGTAGCAGCGTGGAGCTATCGCCCCTCCTGGTTCTGTTCATGATGGTGGGCCTCGGAGTAGTGGGATTCATCGACGACTTCATCAAGACACACCGCAAAAACACCCTGGGGCTGAACGGATACTTCAAGGTTTTGGGCCAGATTGTTGTTGCCGTGGCTTTTGGGTTTCTTGCCATCAACTTTCCCGACAAAGACGGACTGACGCCCGCAACCATGAACATTTCGTTCCTGAGAGATTTTGAGTTTTCTTTCCTGTCGTGGGGTCTGGTCATCGGCTCAATTGCTTTTGCCGTCTGGGTGGTGATCATGGTCACGAGCACGTCAAACGCCGTGAACCTCGCGGACGGACTCGATGGTTTGGCCTCCGGATCGGCAATCTTCGTTGTTGGTTCGTTCGTCATCATCAACTTCTGGCAGTTCAGCCAGTCGTGCTTCCGACCCGACCTCGACCCAGACGTTGCCTATAAGTGCTACGACGTGCGCGATCCCATCGACATCGCGATCATCGCTGCGGCCATCGTGGGCAGTCTCATCGGTTTCCTCTGGTGGAACACCTCACCGGCAAAGATTTTCATGGGCGACACCGGCTCGCTGGCCATTGGTGGTGCGCTGGCCGCCCTCGCCATCCTGAGCCAGACCGAGTTGCTGTTGATTATTCTTGCGGGCCTCTTCGTGATTGAGACTGGATCGGTGATTATGAATCGGACCTACTTCAAACTGACGAAGGGTAAGCGAATCTGGTTGGCCAGCCCCATTCATCATCACTTCGAAATTAAGGGCTGGGCCGAGATAACTGTTGTGGTGCGTTTCTGGATCATCTCCGGGCTGTTTGCCGCAATTGGTGTGGGCGCGTTCTACCTCGAGTGGCTTTCGAGATAGTCACCGTGCCCACAGACCTCACACTTCTGACGAGTTGGTACTCCGGCTGGCGGGGGCTCCGTGTCCTCGTTGCCGGGGCAGGGGTGACAGGCTTTGCGGTTGCCGACACCCTGGCCGAACTGGGTGCACGCGTGGTGATTGCCACCGACGCCATCGACTCCCTGCGCGCAAACATGTGCGAGGTCATCGGTGTCGACGTTGCCCTCACCTCATCGAGCGACCCCGTTCCACCCGGAGTCTCAGATTTTGACGCCGAGGTGATGGTTGTCTCGCCCGGTTACGCTCCGCATCATCCACTTATTCGGTGGGCGAACGAGCGCGGCATGGCAATCTGGAGCGACATCGAACTGGCGTGGCGGCTGCGGGACAAGGTGCGCGTGGCCGACTGGATTCTCGTCACCGGTACGAACGGGAAGACAACGACCACGCAACTGACGGCGGCTATGTTGGCCGAAGCCGGGCATCGCGTTGCGCCCTGTGGAAACATCGGAGTTTCGGTTCTGGACGCGGTGCGCGACCCCGCGGGTTTCGATGTCTTCGTCGTGGAACTGTCGAGTTTTCAACTGCACTATGCCACAGGCCTCGAACCCTATGCGGCCGTGTGCCTTAACATCGCCGAAGATCACCTGGACTGGCACGGATCGATGGCGGCCTACATCGACGCGAAGGCGCGCGTCTACTCCCACACCCGTGTGGCCTGCGTGTACAACCGCGCAGACGCTCACACACTGACCATGGTTGAACAAGCCGAGGTTGTCGAGGGCGCTCGTGCCATCGGCATCGGCCTCGATACTCCCGGACTCTCAGATCTCGGAATCGTGGACGGAATTCTGTGTGACCGCGCTTTCCTCGACGACCGGCGCGACCGCGCACTCGAGCTGACCACGATCGACGAGCTCCGGGAACACGGCCTTGCCTCACCCCACATCGTGGTCGACATTCTCGCGGCGGCGGCGCTGGCGCGCTCCTACGGCGTCTCTCCGGAAAACATCTCGGCCGCCCTGTCAACGTTCACGCTGGATCAGCACCGCTATGAGACGGTGGCCACACGTGGCGGGGTGACGTGGATTGACGATTCGAAGGCCACAAACCCGCATGCGGCCGACGCCGCGTTGCGCGCAAATGAGTCAGTCGTCTGGATTGTTGGCGGAATGCTCAAAGGCGTCGGCATCGATGCGCTCGTCGAACGTCACGCTTCTCGCCTGCGCGCAGCGGTAATTGTCGGGCGCGAACGAAATCTCATTCACGAAGCTTTCGGGCGACACGCGCCCGAACTCCACGTGGTGGATATCGATACGGATGACACTAGTGAGGTCATGGCATTAGCCGTTCGCGCGGCCGGTGCCGTGGCTGTTGCGGGCGACGTTGTTCTGCTGGCGCCGGCCGCGGCATCAATGGATCAATTCGCAGACTACGCGGAACGTGGACGCCTCTTTCGCGAGGCGGTTCTGTCACAGATAGGAGGTGAGGCGGATGACGAGTCCGCCTCGCGCCAAAGCTAAACCTTCGGTGCGAACGTCTGAGGACGTGCGCACGCGCCCACAGCGACCCTCACTCGGCGCCGTCTTCCGTGCCGATTCGTCGAACTACTACATGCTCCTGGGGACGACGCTTCTCCTCGTCTTTATCGGACTCATCATGGTGCTCTCGGCGTCCTCGGTGGACTCGTACCTCACGGACAACAACTTCTTCATGGGATTTCTCCGACAGGGCGCCTATGCGATTGCCGGCATTCCCCTGATGCTGCTGGCAAGTCGGATGCCGCCGAGTTTTTGGCGTCGATGGGCGCGAATCGGTGTCCTCATCGGCATCGGATTCCAGTTGCTCGTGGTGTGGACGCCGCTCGGTGTTGATTCGGGCGGAAACCGAAACTGGCTGGCCATCGGAGACTTCACGTTTCAACCCGCAGAGCTGCTCAAACTGGCCCTCGCCGTATGGTTGGGAGTCATGCTTCCCGTCGCGATGGAGCGCTACGGCGCAACGTGGCGAGTGCTGCGCCCGCTCATTCCCGCCGCCATAATCGTGACCTTCGTTCTGGTTGGCGGCGACCTCGGTACGGTGCTCATCATGTTCTTGATGACCATGGCAGCCCTCTACTTTGCGGGCGTGGGTTGGAAGTTCATGTTGGTGCCGATTGGCCTCGGCGCCTTGGGTGTATTTGCCATGTCCGTGTTCAGCCCCAACCGGATGGCGCGTATTTTGTCCTTTCTCGGGGCACCCTGCATTGATGATTCGGGCGCCTGTTGGCAGCCGCTGCACGGAACCTGGGCCTTGGCCAGCGGGGGCATTTTCGGTGTGGGGCTGGGCCAATCCCGGGCCAAGTGGTCGTGGCTCCCGGCTGCCGATAACGACTACATTTTTGCCATCGTGGGCGAAGAACTTGGTTTGATCGGCGCCGTTGTTGTGATTGCGCTGTTTATCGCCCTGACTGTCTCTTTCCTGCGCATAATTCGGGCCGCCGAAGACGACACGACGCGCATCGTGGCCGGAACCATCATGGTGTGGCTCGTGGGTCAAGGTTTCTTGAACATTGCTGTTGTGCTGGGTCTGATGCCGGTCCTCGGAGTGCCGTTGCCCTTCGTTTCTGCGGGTGGCACGGCCCTGGTCTCCTGTCTTGTCGCGGTGGGAGTGGTGCTCTCGTTTGCCCGCACGCAGGGGCGGAATACTCTGTGACCACCTACCTTCTGGCCGGCGGGGGAACGGCCGGGCACGTGAACCCACTGTTGGCTGTTGCGGCGGAGATCCAACGCCGCGAGCCAGAGGCCACAATGATTTTTCTCGGAACCGCTGAGGGGCTCGAAAGTCGACTCGTTCCGGCTGCGGGCTTCGAATTACAGGTCATTCCGCGTCTTCCGTTTCCGCGCCGCCCCAATAAGCGCGCCTGGAGATTTCTGCGGGGATGGCGCGGCGCCGTGTCACGCGCGGAAAAGTTGATTGCCTCCCGGGGAGTTGATGTGGTCTTTGGCGTGGGGGGCTATGTCGCCGCGCCTGCGTACGCGGCCGCGCGTCGCGCGAAGTTACCACTGGTGATCCACGAGGCCAACGCGCGTCCGGGACTCTCGAACGCCTGGGCCGCCGGCTTTGCCACGCGTGTGGCGGTCGCAATCCACGGCACTCGCCTCAGGCGCTCCACCTGGGTGGGCATGCCCCTTCGTGCCGAGATTGCGGCCCTCAACGTCAGCGATCGGCGCGCGGCAGCCTGCCGTCGCTGGCACCTCACCCCCGACCTGCCCGTGCTCCTGGTGACCGGTGGCTCGCTGGGGGCACGCCGCATCAATCTGGCTATTGCGACACTCGCTCCGAAGATACGGGCTGCCGGTTGGCAAATCTTGCACATCACCGGCGATCGAGACGCTGGACTGGTGACCAGCAGCCAGCCCGGATATGTGGTCGTGGACTACTGCGACAACATGGCCGACGCTTTCGCCACGGCATCGCTCATCGTTTCTCGCGCGGGTTCGTCGACGCTGGCTGAAATCACCGCCCTCGGAATTCCCTCGGTCCTGATTCCCTACGCCTCGGGTAACGGTGAACAACAGCTCAATGCCGCCCCCGTTGTGGCTTCGGGTGGCGCCGTGCTCGTGTCTGATGCGCGGATGTCACCTGAAAACCTCTGGGCAGCTGTCTCTCCTCTGCTCAGCGATCGTGATGCTCTTGTTGCCATGGCTGCAGCCACGGCAACGGTGGGCACCCGCGAGGGAGCGGCGCGAACGGTGGACCTCATCGGCGAGGCACTCACCGAATCGCTCAGGTCGGCATCGTAGGTTAGAGGTAATTCTCGCGCCGGGCGAGATTTCGAGAGGTGAAGAACAGTGATTGAGCCCGATCACTCGGTGTTTATGCCGGAGAACGTGGCGGCTGCCCATTTTGTGGGCGCCGGCGGTTCCGGCATGAATTCTCTTGCCCACATGTTTCTGGACCGGGGAATTGTTGTTACCGGGTCAGACGTTCGTCCGTCGGCGGCGGTCGACTCGTTGCGTTCCCGCGGAGCACAGATTCACGTCGGCCACGATTCCGATCACGTGGGTGACGTGGACGTTCTTGTCTATACCGGAGCACTCTGGGCAGACAATCCCGAATACCTTGCCGCCGTCAAACGCGGAATTCCCGTGCGGCACCGATCGCGGGCGTTGGAGTGGATTGTGCGGGGTCAGCGACTCATTTCCATTGCCGGCGCGCACGGAAAAACTACATCCACGGGAATGGCCGTGACCGCCCTTCTCGAACTCGGCGAATCGCCGACATTCGTTAACGGTGGAGTTATCCAGACCATGGGTCGCAGTGCGGCGTGGGGAACGGGTGAGCTCGCGGTTATCGAGGCAGATGAGTCTGACGGCACTCTGGTTGATTACGACACGGCCATCGCGCTGATTACCAACGTTGATCCCGACCACCTCGACCACTACGGGTCTCGCGAGGCTTTTGACCAGATCTTCGTGGAGTTTGCCAACGGCGCGTCGGAACGGGCCATCCTGTCTGCCGATGACGCCGGAACGCGCGCGATTCGTGATCGAATTAAGTCACCGACCACCACATTTGGGGAGGCCCAAGACGCGGATGTGCGCATCACGGACGTCTCCACCACCGGCGG
>JBIIKT010000033.1:0-7268 GCA_044233055.1 Microbacteriaceae bacterium | reverse complement strand
CTGGCGTTCCCATGTACTTTACGGGCGAGCGCCACTTCTTTCACTAGAGCCGTCGGAGGCCACCATGATTCGTCCGGTTTGGCAACGCGCCATTGCGGCACTGGTAACGGCGTTCGTCGTCACGTTCATCGTGCTCGTCGCCAATGCGCTGGCCTATTACCTTTCGCGGGGAATGGCGCTCGACACTTTTGGACAAGCCTTCGTGTACTACCTTCCCTCGGGCGCCATTCTTTTCCTGTTGACCTGGCTGACCGCCTTCCTCCCGCTGCTTTCGTCGCGATGGTGGGGGCTCGCTGCCGGCGTGGTAGCGGGTGTGGTCGCCTCATTTGTGGGCGTGGGAGTGCAGGTCTGGTCTGTGAACCCGGGATTTTTGGCCTTTGATGAACAAGCCCTGTTCGGTCTCACCACGCTCGCGCTGGTCTTTTTGGTCGCGACCGTGATTGTCATACCTACGCTCGGTGTGTGGATCAACCGAGCGATGCGCGAACTCTTGGCCGAGCGTCGTCGAAAACCGACTGCGCTGGTCCGTGCGCCGGCGTCTACTCTGGCCAACGGTCTCGTCACGCACGGCGCGCGGCAGAGAGTGAATCTCGACCTCGCCGACGCCCAGTGGGATGCCTACGTCGAGACCCTGCAGGAGTGCGGGTGGCGAATCGTTGAAGTGGGGGCCCGCGACGACCTTGCTGACTCTGTCTTTGTTGAAGACACCGTGGTGATCCTCGGCAACACGGCCATCATCACAAGCCCCGGCGCTCCCGCGCGAGTTGACGAGACCGAGGGCACCGAAGATGCCCTCCGCACTCTCGGTATGCGCATCGAACGAATTGAGCAGCCGGGTACTCTCGATGGCGGCGACGTTCTGGTGGTGGACGACACCGTTTACGTGGGGCGTAGCACCCGCACCAACGCCGACGGGATTCGCCAATTGCGCGTTCTTGCGCGCCGACGGGGCATGAACGTTGTTGCTGTTCCCCTCGCCCGCTCGCTGCACCTCAAGACAGCGGCATCGGCGCTTCCCGATGGAACCATCATTGGCTACCCAAAAGCCTTAGACAACGTTTCGCTCTTCTCCCGGTTCCTGCCCGTGCCCGAACCACACGGAGCGAGCGTGGTCATTGTTGACGCCAACACCGTGGTCATGTCGGCCGCTGCGCCCAGAACTGCGGCCCTCGTGCGCGACCTGGGTTATCGCGTGATCGCCGTCGAGATTGGAGAGTTCGAAAAGCTTGAAGGCTCCGTTACCTGCCTGTCGGTGCTGATTCGCTAGTCGCGTACTACTTCAGTGACAGCGCAGCGATGGTCTCGCCGTAACGCGTCTCACCGATGTCGACAAAGCCGAGCGCGTGAAAGAAGTCGCCGGGGCCGTCGTCTCCGGGCTCCCAGAGAACAGTGAGTCGCTCGAACCCGCGCGAACGGGCCTCGGCCGCCAGTGCCTCGACCGCAAACCGTCCGACGCCTCGACCCTGGGCCTCCGCAGCAATGTGAATGCGCCAAATGCAGCTCTGGAATTCAACTTGCGATGTCTGTTGATCGAAGTGACCGCGGATGAATCCCACCACGTCATCACCGTCCACAACGACCCGTGGCCAGTGAGTGTCGGGAGCAAAATAGGCTTCGGCAACGGCATACGAGGGCGGCGCAAGGAACGCTTCCTGCCCCGGCTTGAGGGTGAGGTTGTTTGCCGCCACGATGGTGCGGCCCGAAAGCTCCTCCAGCGTCAAGTTCCCCATAGTGACAGGATACGCTCCACCGACGACCCTGTGGCTAGGTGAATATGATGGTGCGAGCCCCGTCAACCAAAATGCGCTTCTCGGCGAACCACTTGACTGCCTGCGTGAGGGTACGACTCTCCTCGTCTTGGCCAATGGACATCAGTTCGGCGGGTGTTCGTGAGTGGTCGACGCGCACCACGTTTTGTTCAATGATGGGGCCTTCGTCCAAGTCGGTCGTGACAAAGTGCGCCGTGGCGCCAATCAACTTGACGCCCCGGGCGTGCGCTTGCTTGTAGGGGCTGGCGCCCTTGAAGCCGGGCAGGAACGAGTGATGAATGTTGATGGCACGCCCCTCGAGAGCGCGACAAAGCTCCGGCGACAGGATTTGCATGTAGCGCGCGAGCACCACGAGTTCGATGTCGTGATCCTCGACCGCATCGAGAATACGGCGCTCCATGAGCGTCTTGCTCATGGGGTCCGTTACGGGAACGGTCTCAAAGGCAACGCCGTAAAAGTCTGCGAGGGAGCTCAGGTCGCTGTGGTTGCTCAGGATCAGCGGGATATCGAGCGAGAGGTGGCCCGCGCGCTGACGAAACAAGAGGTCGTTCACGCAGTGCGCGGCGGTTGAGGCAAGGACGAGTGTGCGCAGGGGGCGCCCGACGTTGTCCAGCGACACCGTCATGCCGTACTTTTCTTTGACCGGAGCGAGAGCGCTCTCAAGGACACCGCGCTCGGCTGTGGACTCCACCTGCAGCCGCATAAAGAAGCGTCCGGTGTCATCGCTCGAGAACTGCTTGCTCTCGGTGATGTTGCCCGAGGCGGCCACGATTGCGCCGGTCAGCGCGTGCACGATGCCGGGCATATCGGGGCAGACGATGGTGACGACCCAGTGGTGGGAAATTGCGCTCATCCCTCAAGGCTACGGGGTAAGACCGGCATAGAATGTAAGGGTCGCAACTGGCGTTCGTGGTGGAGTTCCATCGGGGAGCGACAACCTGCACGTCGAATCGGCCGTACGCCTGGGCCGAGAAGGCACGACCTTCAAAAACCCGCCCTGCACCAACGGGCCTGAAGTACAGGAGTCCCCATGTCGTCATTCATGACCGATTCGCTCGACGTTATTGATCCCGAGATTGCCGCCGTGCTCACGAGTGAGCTGGGCCGTCAGCGCAACACTCTCGAGATGATTGCGAGCGAAAACTTTGTGCCGCGCGCCATTCTCGAGGTTCAAGGCTCGGTGCTCACCAATAAGTACGCCGAGGGCTACCCGGGTAAGCGCTATTACGGCGGCTGCGAGTTCGTCGACATCGCCGAGAGCCTCGCCATCGAACGCGCCAAGAGCCTCTTTGGCGCGGCCTACGCCAACGTGCAACCTCATGCGGGAGCCACGGCCAACGCTGCCGCGCTGCACGCCATCGCGCAGCCCGGCGACACAATCTTGGGCCTAGAACTGGCTCACGGCGGTCACCTGACCCACGGCATGAAGCTCAACTTTTCGGGCAAAGTTTACAAAGGCACAACGTACGGCGTTGATCCCGAAACGTTTCTGATCGACATGAACGTGGTGCGCGACAAGGCTCGCGAACACAAGCCCGCCGTTCTGATTGCCGGCTGGTCGGCCTACCCGCGCGAAATGGACTTTGCCGCGTTCCGCGAGATTGCCGATGAGGTGGGCGCCAAGCTGTGGGTAGACATGGCTCACTTTGCCGGTCTCGTGGCGGCCGGAATCCACGCCAATCCGGTGCCCTATGCCGACGTGGTCACGACCACCGTGCACAAGACACTGACCGGACCACGGTCCGGTCTCATCCTGAGCCGGGACGAAGAGTTGGGCAAGAAGCTGAACTCGGCCGTTTTCCCGGGCCAGCAGGGCGGCCCCCTGATGCACGTTATTGCGGCCAAAGCCGTGGCGTTCAAGTTGGCTGCGACTCCCGAATTCAAGGAGCGTCAAGAGCGCACCGTTCGCGGAGCCCGGATTCTGGCCGCCCGCCTCACCGCGGACGACGCCCGTGCCGCCGGCACCGACGTGCTCACGGGTGGCACAGATGTTCACCTCGTCTTGACGGATCTGCGCAATTCTGTGCTCGACGGTCAGCAGGCCGAAAACGCCCTGCACGATGTAAACATCACGGTGAACCGCAACGCGGTGCCCAATGACCCGCGACCACCCATGGTGACGTCCGGTGTGCGTATCGGCACTCCCGCGCTGGCAACGCGAGGATTCGGCGATGTCGAGTTCACCGAGGTGGCCGATATCATCGCCCACGCCCTGATGCCCGGTGCCGATCTGCCGGGTCTGCGGGCTCGCGTCAAAAACCTCACCGATGCGTTCCCGCTCTACGAGGGCCTCGAAAAGTGGTAGCTGCCGTCCTCGACGGCGTGGCGGCTGCGGCCGCGGTCAAGGCCGAGATGGCCCTTCGTGTTGCGGCGCTCGCCGCGCGGGGTATCACTCCCGGACTCGGCACCCTCTTGGTCGGTGACGATCCCGGATCGAAGTCCTATGTTGCGGGCAAGCACCGCGATTGTGACGAGGTGGGTATGTCGTCGATCCGCATCGATCTGCCCGCCACGGCGAGTTCTGCCGATGTTCGTTCTGCGATTGCCGACCTGAACGCGGCGGCCGAGGTGACCGGCTACATCGTGCAGTTGCCGTTGCCCGCAGGGCACGACGAGCGCTCCATGCTCGAGTTGATCGACCCCGACAAAGATGCCGACGGTCTCCACCCCGTGAACCTCGGTCGGCTCGTGATGAACGTGGACGGCCCCATGGATTCACCGCTGCCGTGTACCCCGGCGGGCATCGTGGAGCTCCTCGAACGCAACGGCGTGGCCATCGCCGGCCAACACGTGACTATCGTGGGCCGCGGTCTCACCGTGGGCCGCCCGCTGGGTTTGCTCCTCACGCGCAAGGGCCTCGACGCAACGGTCACTCTCACTCACTCACGGACACCGGATGTGGCCCACGAGGTTCGGCGCGCCGACATCGTGGTGGCCGCCGTGGGTGTTTCGCACCTCATAGAACCCGGTTGGGTGAAGCCGGGTGCGGCCGTGCTCGATGTGGGCATCACCCGCGTCACCGATCCATTAACGGGACAAGCTCGGCTCACGGGCGACGTGCACCCGGACGTTGTCAACGTAGCTGGCTGGATATCGCCCAACCCCGGCGGTGTCGGCCCCATGACGCGCGCCATGCTGCTGCGCAACGTGGTCATCGCCGCCGAGCGAGGCTAGCGGGTACGACCCGTCGACGAAGTTGTCGGTTTGTGGCAGCGGGGAATGACCCGCTATCGCCCGTAATCAGCGATGCGCGCCCGGTAGCTCTCGGCATTGCGCAGGATGTCCTTCTGCTCGTCGGCCGTGAGTTCGCGCCGCACTTTCGCAGGCACTCCGGCAACGAGCGAACCCGCGGGAATCTGCTGACCTTCGAGCACGAGCGCGCCGGCAGCAACGAGCGAGCCGGCTCCCACGAGCGCGCCGTTCATGACGATGGCTCCCATGCCGATGAGGCAGTCGTCGCCGATCGTGCAGCCGTGGATCACGGCATTGTGCCCCACCGACACGTTTCGCCCCACGCGCAGTGGGCTTCCCGGGTCACTGTGCCCCGAAGCGTTGTCTTGAATGTTTGAGCCGTCGCCGATGACAATCGCGTCACCGTCGCCACGCAGCACGGCGTTGAACCACACCCCGACGTTTTCGCCCAGAGCCACGTTGCCAATCAGGCGTGCTCCCGGCGCCAGGAACGCGCTCGCGGGCACGCTCGGCGTTCCGTGCACCGGATGAACAATGATCTGCTCGCTCATGGCACCCAGCCTAAACCCCCGCTCAGTGACCGGAACCGGTCGGGGGAGCCTTCCCCGTCGGTTAGCCTTGAGACTGCAAGAGAAAGGGATTGTTCCGCGGCATGCTGATCGACAAACTGAAGCAAATTGTTCGCCGACTTCCGAGAGCTGCCGCGTCAGAAATCCACGCCTACTGGCGATCCCGCCCGGTGAGAGAGTCCACCGTGCTCTACGAGTCGTTTGCCGGAAATGGTGCGCTCTGTAATCCCGAGGCAATCTTTCGGTACCTCGTCGATCACCCGAATTACGCGCACCTCACGCACATCTGGGCGCTCGACGGCGCCAGCGCCTATCGCGCCTTTCGAGCCGAGTTTGCCCGCCATCCTCGCGTCTCATTCGTCACGCCTCGGTCGGGCGGCTACTGGCGCGCCCTGGCCACATCGGGATACCTCATCAACAACGCCACCTTCCCCCCGCAGTTCAGTAAGCGTGAAGGACAGACCTATCTGAACACGTGGCACGGTACGCCGCTCAAGCGCATGGGCTTCGACATGCCGGGCGGCGCACTCGAGTCGGCGAACACACTGCGCAACTTTTTGGCAGCGGATTTTCTTCTCTCGGCAAATACTCACATGACCAATCAGATGTACGCACAGGCCTACAAGCTCGATGGCCTGTTTGGTGGCACCATTCTCGAAGAGGGATACCCGCGGATCGACCGCGCAAATCTGAGCGACCTCGAACGCGCGGATGTCGCCGCGCAGCTTTCAGCTGCCGGTATTGATCTGGGCGAGCGGAAGCTCGCTGTCTTTGCCCCGACGTGGCGCGGGGCGTCGTTTTCTCGACCCGTGGACAATTTGAACGAAATCATGGCGCAGCGCACGGCCATCGCCGCCAAGCTCGACCCGGCACACTGGCTCGTGGTCGTGAAACTTCACCAGCAGGCACATCGCTACACGAGGAATCGTTCCGATTTGCGCGGCTTGGTGGTGCCCAACGGCATCCCCACCAACGCGCTGCTGGGCCTCACGGATCTTCTGGTCACCGACTTCTCGAGCATCTTTTTCGATTTCCTCCCCCTCGAGCGTCCCATTGTGTTTTTTGCGCCCGACGCAAAAGAATATGTCTCGTCTCGCGGGCTTTACCTTGGCCTCGACGAGCTGCCGGGTCCGGTGTTTACGACCACCGCGGAGACCGCCACCGAGGTTGCTCGCTTGGCGGCGGCGGCAAACGCCACAGACAAAAGACGACTCCGCACGGCACGCGCCCGGTTTAGTCGCTGGGACGACGGCGCGGCAACCGAGCGCGTGGTCAACGCCGTGTTTGGCGGCACTGCGGCGCGTTCTCGTCGATTCGACAATCGCAAGCCGCGCGTGCTGATGCACATCGGGGGCATGAAGCCCAACGGCATTACGTCGGCCGCACTCAACCTGCTCGCGGAAATCAACACCGATGTCTATGACGTCTCGGTGAGCTATCCCGCAGGCCGATCGGCCGCGCAGCTTTTTGAGTCGCGCACTCTCAATCCCGCCATTCGGCAGATACCTCGGGTGGGTGGCATGAACGGCAGCAAGGCACTGCACTTGCGGCGACACACACGCCATCTCAAGACCAAGGTTCGTGCGCACATTGAAGAGCCGTGGGAGTCGGAGCTGTGGCGTTCCGAGTGGGAGCGTTGCTTTGGAGATGCCCACTTTGAGTCTCTCGTTGACTTCAGCGGTTACTCCCCGTTCTGGGCCATGCTCATGCTGCACGGTCGCGGCGATACACGTTCCCT
>JBIIKT010000032.1:0-7430 GCA_044233055.1 Microbacteriaceae bacterium | reverse complement strand
TTCGCGCGTTGCCGAGTCGAACATCTCGGGAACTTCTTCGCGAGTGCGGGCCACCTTGAGTCCACGACCGCCGCCGCCGAAGGCCGCCTTGATGGCCACGGGCAGACCGTGCACGTCGACAAACTCCAGCACCTCATCGGCACCCAACACGGGGTTGAGTGTTCCCGGAGCGAGAGGAGCGCCCACTTTTTCGGCCACGTGGCGCGCCGAGACCTTGTCGCCCAGGCGCTCGATGGCCTCGGGACTCGGACCAATCCAGATCAGACCGGCGTCAATGACGGCGCGAGCAAAGTCAGCGTTCTCAGCGAGGAATCCATAACCGGGGTGTACGGCGTCGGCGCCCGAACGGCGAGCCACGGCCAGAATCTTGTCGATGACGAGGTACGTTTCGGCGCTCGTGGTGCCACCCAAGGCGTAGGCCTCGTCGGCGAGCTTGGCGTGCAGCGCGTCGCGATCCTGGTCGGCGTAGACCGCCACCGATCCGATGCGGGCGTCGCGAGCTGCTCGAACAATGCGCACGGCGATTTCGCCCCGGTTGGCAATGAGCACTTTGTGGATGCGAGACATGGCATTCAGCCTATCGAGAGTGTGGAGAATCCTGCCTGTTCAGTCGTTGCAGGTAACTCGCCGGGCCCGGTCTGCGGAGAACTCTCAGGCTCATGCGCTAGCGTTCGACGTAGGAATTCTTCTTCACTTGTTGGCTGGAATGTCGACCACCTATCTGGACAGGTCGGCTTAGCCCGTGAACACTCTTACCTCTACCCTCGGCCCCGTTCGCGTCACGTCACCGCGGCAGAACGCCGTGAGTGACCGCGCCCCCAGTGCGTACTCCCGTGTTCTCGCGACGGCGAGGGAGGCGGGCCTCATGCGCCGCGCCCCGGGTTTCTACGGCATCGTTTTCGGTTCGCTCGTGCTGGCCACCGCCGGTGTCGTTTACGGATTCATCGTTCTCGGTGATACGTGGTACCAGCTGCTCATCGCCGCTGCGCTGGGACTGGTGCTCACCCAGTTTGCGTTTCTCACCCACGAAGCGTCTCACCGTCAGGTGTTTACGTCTGGCAAAGTCAACGACCGGGTCGGGCGCCTTCTCGCTGCCGGTGTCGTGGGCATCAGTTACGCGTGGTGGATGAACAAGCACACTCGGCACCACCAGCACCCCAACACGATGGGCAAAGACCCCGACATCGCCATCGACACCATTTCGTTTACCGAGGAAGACGCGCGCACCCGCACCGGCTTCTTCGCGTGGATTACGCGCAGACAGGGATACCTCTTTTTTCCGCTCCTTACGCTTGAGGGGCTCAACCTCCACCTTCGCTCCACCGTGGCGCTCTTCGAGCGAGGCCCCATTCCCGGCCGCGTGCTCGAACTCACCCTCATTTTTGTTCGACTGGGCGCCTACTTCGGCGTGGTGTTCTGGCTGCTTCCCGTGGGCATGGCCTTCGCCTTCATCGGCGTTCAGATGGCGGTCTTTGGTATCTACATGGGCGCGTCCTTCGCCCCCAACCACAAGGGGATGCCGCTGATTTCGGCCGGCATGAAGATTGACTTTTTCCGCCGGCAGGTCATGACCTCGCGCAATATTCAGGGCGGGTTCTGGATGAGTATCCTTTACGGCGGTCTCAACCTCCAGATTGAGCACCACCTGTTTCCGGGAATGGCGCGTCCCCACCTCAACACCGCACGTTCCTTCGTTCGCGCCGCCTGCAAGCGCGAGGGTGTGACCTACACCGAGACGGCCATGATGGCCTCATACGGTCGCGTGATTGAGTACCTCAATCGAGTGGGACTCTCTGCGCGCGATCCTTTCGACTGCCCGGTGAGCACACGCTTTTCAGACGCCACCTAACGGCGCGGTCGCTGCCTCACGGTGCTGGCATCGACGCCCAGAACCGGGGCCACTCAACGCCGAGTTGTCCGGCGAGTTGACGCACCGCCGGGATACTGACGCCCACCACGGTAGACGGATCACCCTCGATGCGTTCGATGAACGCTTGGCCACGAGCATCAATGGTGAAGGCGCCCGCAACGGCCAAAGGCTCACCCGAGGCCACGTAGGCGTCGATCTCGTCGTCGGTGATGTCGGTGGCAAAACTGACGCGTGCCATTGTGGTGACGCCAATGCCACGCGGGCTCTCGGCATCTGTGGCATCGATGAGCCAGTGGCCGGAGTACAGCTCTCCCGTGCGCCCGCGCTGCGCGTGCCATCGCTCGCGGGCGCGCTCGGCGGTGTGCGGTTTACCGTAAATCACGTCGTCGAGCACAAAGGCTGAGTCGCCGCCCAGCACCAGTCCATCGAGATGCGTGCCGGCTGCCACAGCCTGCGTGAACGCGGCTTCCGCTTTGGCGCGAGCGAGGAGCAGCACCATGTCGGCCGCCGCAAGGGGTCCGGAGGTGGCCTCGGCCTCACGCACGGCCGCATCTTCGTCGACGCCACTCGGTACCACGATCGGCTCGATTCCCGCGGCCCGCAGTGTCGCGAGACGTGCCGGCGAGGTAGAGGCCAGGTACAAGCGCATGGGGTGTCCTTAGTGTGAGTCGCAAACAAGGGCCCCTGTGGAACGTGACAGGCTGTCTGTCGTGGGCGACGAGTTTGAGTGTGACATTACCAACGTGGCACACGGGGGAGTCTTCGTGGCGCGCCACGAGGGACGGGTCGTTTTTGTCACCGATGCCCTGCCCGGAGAGCGCGTCCGTGTGCGCGTCTCCGAGGCCAGCAAATCCAGCTTCTGGCGAGCCGACACGCTCGCGGTGATCACACCGTCGACCCATCGACGCGAACACGTTTGGCCGGAGGCTTCGGTGGCGCGGGCTCCCGAGGAACGCCCGGGAGGCGCCGAGTTTGGCCACATCGATCTCGCCTACCAGCGCGAGTTGAAGACCACCGTGCTGCACGAGTCGTTCGAGCGTGTGGGCAAGCTGGCCCTGCCGAGTCTGTTGACGCAACCGGTTCGGGTGTCTGCGGTGGGTCATGACGACGAGCGCAACGGTCTGGGCTGGCGCACGCGCGTTCGATTGCACGTCGACGAAGCGGGTCGGGTGGGCCCCTTCGCCGCCCGCAGTCATTCGGTGATTTCGGTGCAGGGCTTGCCGCTCGCCGCCACCGACATCGAGCGCGTGGCGCCACTGGGCGCCCGACTGGCCGGCCCCAGCACGCTCGACATCGTTGCTCCCGGTGGCATCGAAGCACGACAGTTGGATGCCGACTCGCCGCTGGTGGTGACCGAAACCGTGGGCGATCGTTCGTTCCGCGTGCGCGCCCTCGGATTCTGGCAAGTCCATGTCGAGGCACCTATGACGCTCACCGCTGCTGTGCGCGCGGCCACCGACGACGCACTGCTTGATCCGCAGGCTGCCAACCTCGACCTCTACGGCGGCGTGGGACTCCTGGCGGCCGCACTCGGTGATGTTGCTGGCACCACGACGCGCATCACGACGGTCGAGTCCGACGCCGATGCCACCGACTTCGCTGCCGAGAACTTGGCTGAGTGGGTGGGAGCCCGCGCTGTCACGGCAAAGGTAGACCGTTACCTAGCCGAACAACAGTCACACGCGTCGGCCAGCGAGCGATCGCGCTATCGTCGCGCCACCGTGATTCTTGACCCGCCGCGTTCCGGCGCCGGCAAGGCAGTGATTGATGCGCTGGCCGGCCTCGCGCCCGCACAGGTGGTCTACGTGGCCTGTGACCCCGTGGCACTGGCGCGCGACACCGCCCTGCTGTTACAACACGGGTATCGTCTCGCTCACCTCGAGGCGTTCGATCTGTTTCCGCACACGCATCACTTTGAGTGCGTGGCGCGCTTCGCCCGCGATGAGGGCTAATCCTGATGTCTTAACGGACCAGAGGGCCAACTTTGACAGCCGACCCTCTGACCTCTTACCGCGTCGGGGCAACAACCCGAAAAAGTGCTCCGTCGCGGATTTTTGGGCAGCCGAAAATTGGGGGGACATCGACTGCCGATGACCATCAGTGTCTCACCACTCGCGCGCGGTGACAAGAGTGAACGTTGCCGAGGCCGGTTGCCCTAGCGAGGAAAGTCCAGGCCAAATTCCATGCTCACGCCGATATCGTCGCGCACCGCGCGCTGGGAACGCTGCCACGGTGTCTGGCGCCCGCCACCCACCGCGTACTCCTCGGCCGACTCCTCATCGATCATCGCGTCGAGCACCACCTCAACGGCGGCCCGTTCTTCGGGGGTCACGCCGCGCGTGCGAAAAACCAGATCGTCGAGGCTCACAGCGGAATGTTTCCGTGCTTCTTCGCCGGCTGCGACGCGCGCTTTCCGCGCAACGCACGAAGGGCTTTGATGATGGCCACGCGGGTGGCCGCGGGTTCGATCACTCCGTCGAGTTCACCGCGCTCGGCGGCCAAGAAGGGACTGGCCACGTTGTAGGTGTACTCATTGGCAAGCTGCGTGCGTACCGCAGCCACGTCGGCACCCGTGGCCTCGGCCTCTTTGATCTTGTCGCGGAAGAGAATGTTGACCGCGCCCTGACCGCCCATCACGGCAATCTCCGCAGTGGGCCAGGCCAGGTTGATGTCGGCACCGAGTTGCTTCGAGCCCATGACGATGTAGGCGCCACCGTAGGCCTTGCGGGTAATCACGGTGACGAGCGGCACCGTGGCTTCGGCGTAGGCGTAGAGCAGCTTCGCACCGCGGCGAATCACGCCCGTCCACTCCTGGTCGGTTCCGGGCAGGTAGCCCGGCACGTCGACAACGGTGACGATCGGAATCGAGAAGGCGTCGCAGAAGCGAACGAAGCGACTGGCCTTCTCTCCGGCCTCAATGTTGAGGGTTCCGGCCATGGCGCTGGGCTGGTTGGCAATGATGCCCACCGAGCGACCCTCGACGCGTGCGAATCCGATAATGATGTTCGGCGCAAACAGGGGCTGAACCTCGAGGAACTCCGCGCGGTCCACTACGCGGCGGATAATCTCGAGCACGTCGTAGGGTTGGTTGGCCGAGTCGGGAATGATTGAGTTCAGCTTCTTGTCGGACTCGGTAATTTCGAGCTCGACGTCGCTCTCGTAGACCGGTTGCTCGGCCATGTTGTTATCGGGCAAATAAGAGATGAGCGCGCGGGCGTAGTCGAGCGCGTCGGGTTCGTCGGCGGCGAGATAGTGCGAGACGCCCGAGATGGTGTTGTGCGTGAGCGCACCGCCCAGCTCCTCAAAGCCCACGTCTTCGCCCGTGACCGTCTTAATGACATCGGGCCCGGTAACGAACATGTGACTGGTCTTATCGACCATTATCACGAAGTCGGTGAGGGCGGGGGAGTAGACGGCGCCGCCGGCAGCGGGACCCATGATGATAGAGATCTGCGGGATGACGCCCGACGCAGCCGTGTTGAGGCGGAAAATTTCGCCGTACTTGCCGAGGGCAACAACGCCCTCCTGAATGCGGGCACCGCCCGAGTCGAGCATGCCAATGATGGGCACACCCGTCTTCAGGGCGAACTCCATGATCTTGATGATCTTCTCGCCGGCTACCTCGCCCAGCGAGCCACCGAAGATGGTGAAGTCTTGAGAGTAAACGGCCACCTGACGGCCGTGAATCGTTCCGGCTCCGGTGACAACCGAATCGCCATAGGGGCGATTCTTATCCATGCCGAATGCGGTGGTGCGATGGCGCACGTACTCGTCAATCTCAACAAACGAACCCGGGTCGAGAAGCTGCTGGATGCGCTCGCGCGCGGTCATCTTGCCCTTGGCGTGCTGCTTCTCGATGGCCGCCGCTTCGCTGGCCAGAACGGCCTCGTTGTAGCGCTTCTTTAGGTCGGCAATTTTCCCCGCGGTAGTAAACGGGTCGATGTTCTTGTCTTTGGCAGTCACGGTTTCACTTTACTGTCGACGCGCGCGTGAAGTGTGGTTGAGTTTGAGGTAATGAATCTTTATCGCACCGAGCGGGTCTCTCCCCGCGTCGAATGGCGCGATGCGGTGGGCTCGACAAATGCCGAATTAAGCGCTCTGGTAAGCGATGCCCCGGGCGCCTGGCCACACCTGTCGGTGCTGGTTACCGACACCCAGACCGAGGGACGCGGGCGCTTAGGGAGAACGTGGAGCGCTCCCCCCGGCACCTCTCTGGCTGCCTCGGTGCTACTTGACGTGGTGAGCGGACCGCGCGCTGTGTTGCCGGAGCGGTGGGGATGGTTGCCCCTCCTCGCCGGCGCGGCAATGACCCTGGCGCTGCGCGACATGATCGCGGATCCGTCCAGAGTCACCCTCAAGTGGCCCAATGACGTGCTCATTGACAACCGCAAGGTGTGTGGCATTCTCTCGGAACTCACCCCCGCCGGAATCGTTGTGGGTTCGGGGGTCAACCTCACCATGGCCCAGCACGAGCTGCCCACGGAAACGGCCATCTCGCTGGCTGTGGCCGGCGCTCGAACCACCGACCTTGACGAGGTTTTGGCCGGTTATGTGGCTCACCTGGCACCGTTCGTGGCACGCCTCGCCACGGCGTCCGATGACGCGCTGAAAAGTCTGACCAACACCGTTCGCGACCTGTGCTCCACCCTGGGGGCCACCGTCCGCGTTGATATTCCCGGAGAATCGGCGGTTTCTGGCCGTGCTGTGGACATCGACGAGCTCGGACGCCTTGTCTTAGAAATGTCAAAGAATCATCCACATCTCGTCGTGGCGGCCGGAGATGTGACCCATGTGCGAGTAATAATGACGCATGATTCGTCGACGAGAGACGGGCCTCATTCCGGTTCAGGATGAGCAAGCGGTCGAACAGACCGTGGCCACGTTGCGCCGTCACGCGCGAGTTTTGACCGGGCCGTTCGTTCTCCTGGCGATTGTCAGTGCGGCGCTGGGGTTCTTTGACGCGCAGCTCCCGGAGGCGTGGATGCGTCTCGCGCTGTGGATCGCCGGAGCAGTTGTGGTGATCTCACTCGTCGTGGTGCCCCTGCTCGCCTGGCTCGGGGGGCGTGTCGTGGTCACCACGCGGCGAATCATCATTTTCAACGGCCTGATTGTTCGGTCGCGTCGCGAAATGCTGTTGGCTCGGGTCACCGACGTCACGGTGCGTCGCACGCCGCTTCAGGCAGCAATGCGTTCTGGAAACATCTTGATTTCGCTCGGCGGTGAACAGACCGTCCGGGTGCGCGACATTCCTCGAGCAGATCTCGTCGCGGCGGCATTGCTTCAGCTCGCCGCGAGCAATCAGCCGGTTGCGCTCCAGCGCACGCGCGATAAAGCCGAGTGGGCCAACGATGCGTTCGCGTTGCGCGACTCAGGACTCCTCTCCGCCTAGGCATGATGGCGCGCATCGCGCTGCTCTGGCTCGGCTTCGGATCTGCGCCGTAGACTTAACGCGCCAGCGCCTCTGTAGCTCAATGGAAGAGCAGTTCCGTCCTAAGGAAAGGGTTGGGGGTTCGAGTCCCTCCAGGGGCACGACATGAAAAACCACCCCTTGCGGGTGGTT
>JBIIKT010000031.1:0-7524 GCA_044233055.1 Microbacteriaceae bacterium | reverse complement strand
CGGTGTAGGTTCCCGGATTCACATACGTGTGTGACGTGGGTGTGGGTGAGAACTCGCGGACGCCGGCCGCCTGCCAGGTTGCGCCGGGGCTGGTCGTAGAGGCACTGGTGCCATCGCCGAAGTGCCATCGGTACCCGGCCGGATCGAAGGCGACCTCGACAGGCAGACCCAGCACCGTTCCGGCGAGCACGTGACGGCGCGCGCCCGCCAGCATGTTCGTGGGCAACCCGGCTACGGTCCACCCCGCGGGCTGGGTGGCGATGGTGGGGTTCTCGGGAACAAAGCGCTGCAGGTCATCGAGGTTGACTTCGGGGACTTCCGGTTGGTCCGGAGTTGCCGGTTGTCCGGGCCGGGGGCAGTACCAGGGCCAGACCCGAAACAGCACGCAGGTGGCAAAGTTGACGTCGCCGACAAAAACGGGGTGTGGGTCGATTCCGAACCGAAACGGACCACGGTATCCGTCACTGCCCGGTGTCGCGGGAGTTCCGGGGACACCGGGTTGAGCGGGGAAACGGATTCCCGCCCAAATATCGAGGCCTCCGTTGGAGATGCCGGCACCGTGGCACGCCGTGCCCGGATGACAAGCGGAGGCGCGCGCAGCAGCGGCGTGGTCGAGTGCCAAAGCAGCGTGCGGAGACGGGTCGCTGAACGCCAGGGCGCACAGGGTGATGAGTGTGATGAGCGACGATGATATGAGCACACGTGCCCACGAGCGACGTACGCTTACCCGGGACGCCCCGCGGGAGGGGGGTCGGAACATGGCACGAAAGCTAAGCGTCGACATCATGGTCGCGACGGTAACGGCCAGCCGGCTCGCGCGGCTGCGCCTATCCACAGGGAGGGTTAGACCGAAACGCCCAGACGCAGCAAAATGGTGTCGACGTCCTTGCCCATCTGCCAGATCAGATCATCCAGGGAATCGAATTTGAGCATCCCGCGGATGTAATCGACAAACTCGATGACCACAATCTGTCCGTAAAGGTCGCCCGGGGGGCGAATGCAGTGAGCCTCCACGACGCGGTCGCGTTCGCCCTCAATCGTCGGGTTGGTGCCGACGGAAATCGCCGCAGGGTAGCGACTACCGTCTTCCGTGATCAACCAGCCCGCGTAGACGCCGTCGGCGGGCATCAGACCGGTGGCGTCGCGTGACAGGTTCGCCGTGGGGTAGCCCAGCTCGCGCCCCTTAGCTTCGCCGTGCACGACCTCACCCTGCATTGCGTGGGTTCGGCCCAAGACCCGCGCCGCACTCGTGACATCGCCGCCGATGATGAAACGTCGCACGAGCGACGACGAGATGCGGTCACCGGACTCATCGGAGACGTCGTCCACCACAACAACGTCGAAGCCGTGAAGGTTTCCCAGTTCCCTCAGCGCATCGACGTCGCCTTCGGCATGGTGACCGAAGCGGAAGTCCTTGCCCACAATCACGCACTGTGCGCCCAGACCCTCGCTCACAATCTGGCTGACGAAGTCGGCGGGGCTGAGGCTCGCGAGTTCATCGGTGAAGGGAAGCACGAGGCACGCTTCGACACCGGTCTGGCCGATGAGCTCAACGCGACGACTCGCTCCCGTGATGTCCAGGGGCACGCTGTCGGGGGTGAAGAGACTCGCCGGGTGTCGATCGAACGTGACCACCACAGCGTGAAGACCCCGCTCGTCGGCAATCTGCCGGGTTCTCCGAATCATCTCAACGTGCCCCCGGTGAATCGCGTTGAACTTTCCCACGGTGATCGCGGAGGGCTTCATTCGATTACCCAGTTCGGCCAGAGAACGCGCAACAATCATGTTCGGCCTTCCTTTCGCGAGCGTGTGTACAGATAAAACATACCGACCGCAGGCAGCACGAGGGGAACAAACAGATATCCCCGCCCAAATGCCGACCAGACCGTGTCTTGCGGAAACAGTTCGGGTTCGCTGAGGCTCACGATGCCCACCGCGAGAACGCCCACAAGTTCGATTGTCAGTGTGACCCATCCGACAACGTTCCAGTGACGACCGCCTCGAATCAGGGCGATGGTGGCAACAAGGTAGACAACGGCCGAAAACGCCGAAAGCGAGTACGCGAGCGGTGCCTCAGAGAACTTTGTGGCTATTTGAAAGCCCGATCGACCCAAGGCCGCAACGGTCAACACGAGGTAAACCACCAGGACAAGAACCCATGCGCCGCGCTTCACGAACCGTCGCCCTGAAGAAACCAAATCTGGCTCATCCGGTAGAGCATCACGGCGATTGCGAGCATTGCGACCCCGAGCACCACGGTGCTCCAACGCGAGCGATCGGCGAAGGCCCAGAAGGCCGCACCCAGTGGAATGAGGAGTGCAGTGACCAGATAGAGGTAGAACTCAATGAGACTGCCCGTGGGCTGATTGCCGGTGAGTGGCGCCGAAATGGTGACGGCGAGTTGAACAATCAGCAGGAGTTCGACGACACCAGCAAAACCCATGGTGAGATCGTTCGGGCGCCAGCCCACAAGTCCCAAGATGATGGCCAGCGTGCCACCGGCCACGGCAACGGCCAGTTGCACCCAGAGAAACCACTCAATCACGGCGACTCCTGAGACATGTTGAAGAGGATGCGAACTCGCTCGGCACGAGCGTCAACGAGCCCTCTCAGCCTACCTTCGGTCGATATGGCAGCGAACCGGCCCTCACCCGGGGCGGTGAGTTGAGCAGCCCGGCCGTGGCGCAGGTGTGCGTCCTCGTCCACGTCAAGCTGCCACCGCGGAAAGATGCGGCCGGCCGCATCCGCGGGTTCCAGGAGACGCGCGGACGTCAGGCTCGTGGCCTCGTCGGCGGTAAGAGTATCGTCCAGCACCAGGGCGTCGGCGATGTCGAACGGGCCCACCCGAGTGCGCCTCAGTGTCGTGAGGTGGCCACCCACTCCCAGCCGAAAGCCCAGGTCGCGAGCGAGAGCGCGGATGTAGGTTCCCGATGAACAATCCACGACCGCGTCGACATCAATCCCGTCAGCCGTTCGATGAATGCCCGTGATGTCGAAACGCGACACCGTGACGGGACGCGGCTCGAGAGCAACCGTTTCACCCTCGCGCACGCGGGCATAGGCGCGCTTGCCGCCGACCTTGATGGCGCTCACAGAACTCGGCACCTGCATAATCTCGCCCGTGAGCGTGGCGACAGCGGACTCAATGTCGGTGTCGGCCACCCGGGCTAGTTGCTCGCTCGGGGCGCGACCGAGGGTTTCTCCCTCGGCATCGTCCGTGGTGGTTGATTCACCGAGCCGAATGGTCGCGGTGTATGTCTTGTCGAGGCCGACGAAAAACGTGAGAAGCCGAGTTGCGCCGTTGATACCCATGACCAAAAGGCCTGTCGCCATGGGGTCGAGAGTTCCCGCGTGCCCCACCCGTCGGGTCGACAGGATGCGACGCAGCCGCGAGACAACATCGTGACTCGTGAGACCCGGCGACTTGTCGACGAGCAGAATGCCCGGAGCGGTAAACGAGGGTGAGGCCACGCCTTCGATTATCGCTTGCCCGCGTGGTTTAGGCTCACACCGTGGCTCACGAGAATGCCGCGGATCAGGTTCGCGCGTGGTTCGCCCGCGAGGGGCGTGCGCTGCCGTGGCGCGGCGATGAGGTCTCGCCGTGGGGTGTGCTCGTGAGTGAATTCATGCTTCAGCAGACTCCCGCAGCACGTGTCATCCCGGCTTACCTCACGTGGATGGAGCGGTGGCCCACTCCCGCCGCCCTAGCCGCCGCGTCTGCCGGAGATGCCGTGCGCGCGTGGGCAAACCTGGGCTACCCGCGACGGGCCCTGTGGCTGCACGCGTGTGCCGTGACCATCACGGAATCCTTCGACGGGCGAGTTCCCAGCGACGTTGCTGAGCTTGAAAAGTTACCGGGCATTGGCCCCTACACTGCCAGAGCCGTGGCGGTTTTTGCCTACCGGGCCCACGAACCCGTGGTCGATACAAACGTGCGTCGCGTCATTGCCCGGTGGCATCACGGTCGCTCCGATCAGGAATCACCGTCGGCCAAGCGCGACCACGCCGACATGGCCGCGCTCATGCCCCGGCCTGCCCAGTCGCCCGAGTTCAATGCCGCGATGATGGAACTCGGCGCACGCGTGTGCACCGCACGGGCTCCACTGTGTGCCGAGTGCCCCCTGGCGCGAACGTGCGCGTGGCGGAATGCGGGCTACCCCGACACCGGGGCACGCGGGGCCACCAAGCAAGCGCGATATGACGGCAGCGATCGGCAGGCTCGCGGAGCACTACTCGCGGTGTTGCGGTCAGCGAACCGGCCGGTGACCCGCGCCACACTCGCACGCGCCTGGCCAGAGGCCGCACAGCGCGACCGCGCACTGATCAGCCTGATTGACGACGGACTTGTTGTGCCCCTGGCCCGCCAACAGTTTGAGCTGCCGAGCTAGGCTGACGGATCCTCTTCTCGAGGCTTGACGTAGGGGTCTTCGTCGCCGGCGTACGCGGCCGCCTGCGCGAGTCTTTCCACCTCGGCGTCGGCGGCAGCCGCTTTGGCCAGGAGGTCATCGATTGTTTTAGCGGACTCGGGAAGAGCATCCAGAATCAACTCGATGGTGGGCGTGAGTCGGATGGTCAGATTGCGCCCCACCTCGCCACGGATACGACCGGTGTTAGCCGTGAGAATACGAGCCGCTTCGGCGCGCTCATCGTCGTTGCCGTAGACGGTGAAGAAGATGGACGCGTGCTGCAGATCACCGGTGACCCGGACATCGGTGATGGTCACAAAACCGAGGGGTTCTTTAATGAGGCCGCGCTCGAGCGCCTCGGCCACAATGACCTTGATGCGCTCGGCCAGCTTTCTGGCTCTTCCGTGGTCAACCATGAGAAATCCGTTTAGTGAGAGGCGTCTGGGGGTGAAGGAGGGCATGCTGCGGGTTGTGCGGCGTGCCCTCCCCCACAGCTAGACGCGGGGTTTCTCGACGAGCTCGATGGTCTCGATCTCGTCGCCGATCTGGAGGTCGTTGAACTTACCCAGACCGATACCGCACTCGAAGTCGGTCTTGACCTCCGAGGCGTCGTCTTTGAAGCGCCGCAGCGACTCGATGGCCAGGCCATCGGCCAACACGATGCCCTCGCGAATAACGCGCGCTTTGGCGTTTCGCGTGATTGTTCCGCTACGCACAATACATCCGGCGATGTTGCCGAACTTGCTCGAACGGAAGATCTCGCGGATCTCGGCCACACCCGACTGCACCTCTTCGAACTCGGGCTTGAGCATTCCCTTGAGGGAGTTCTCGATGTCTTCGAGTGCGTTGTAAATGACGGAGTAGAACCGGATGTCGACTCCCTCGCGAGCGGCGCGTTCGCGCGCCTTCGTGTCGGGACGCACGTTGAATCCGATGATGACGGCGCTGTCCACCGTGGCGAGGTTCACATCGCTCTCGGTAACCGCCCCCACACCGCGGTGGATGATGCGCAACTGCACGCTGTCGTCGACCTCGATCTTGAGGAGCGACTCTTCGAGTGCCTCGACGGCACCCGAAACGTCACCCTTGATGATGAGGTTGAGCGACTCGACCTTGCCGTCTTCGAGGGCCTTGGTGAAGTCCTCGAGGCTGATGCGCTTGCGCGCCTTGGCCAGCAGCGCGTTGCGCTGCACCGCCTCACGCTTTTCGGCAATCTGACGAGCCGTGCGGTCTTCTTCGGTGACGAGGAGGGTGTCACCGGCTCGCGGCACGCTCTGCAGGCCCTGGATCTGTACCGGACGCGACGGCGTGGCAACTTCGACAGGAACGCCGTGTTCGTCGCTCATGGCACGCACACGGCCGTAGGCCGTACCCGCAACGATGGCGTCTCCCACCCGGAGCGATCCCGACTGGATGAGCACCGTGGCAACCGCACCGCGGCCCTTGTCGAGACGGGCCTCGATGGCGATACCGCGGGCGTCCTTGTTGGGGTTGGCGCGCAGGTCAAGACCGGCGTCGGCGGTAAGCAGGACCGCATCGAGGAGCTGGGTAATGCCCGTGCCCTCGCGCGCCGACACATCGACGAACATGACGTCTCCGCCGTACTCCTCGGCAACCAAACCATACTCGGTGAGCTGCTGGCGCACCTTGGCGGGGTTGGCGTCGGGCTTATCGACCTTGTTCACAGCAACCACGATCGGCACGTTGGCGGCCTGTGCGTGGTTAAGGGCCTCTACCGTCTGGGGCATGATGCCGTCGTCGGCGGCCACCACAAGGATGGCGATGTCGGTCACCTGCGCACCGCGGGCACGCATGGCGGTGAACGCCTCATGACCCGGGGTGTCGAGGAAGGTGATGCGACGGTCGACACCGTCGTGGTTGGCGTGCACCTGGTAGGCACCAATGTGCTGCGTGATGCCACCCGCTTCGCCTGCCACGACGTCGGTCTGACGGATTGCATCGAGCAGGCGCGTCTTACCGTGATCAACGTGACCCATGACGGTAACGACCGGCGGGCGAATTTCGAGCGTCGATTCGTCTTCGTCCTCGAGTTCGGTCTCGAGATCGATGTCGAAGTCTTCGAGAAGCTCTTTGTCTTCGTCTTCGGGGCTCACGACCTGAATCTTGAAGCCCAGTTCGGCACCGAGAATCTCGAAGGTTCCCTGATCGAGCGACTCTGTTGCTGTGGCCATTTCACCGAGGTGAAAAAGCACAGTGACGAGATCGCCGGGGCTCGCATTGATTTTCTCAGCAAAGTCGGCGAGCGAAGCACCGCGGCGCATCCGAACGGCCGTTGTTCCATCGCCGCGAGGAACCTTCACACCGCCGAGCGACGGCGCCTCGCGAAGTTCGTATTCGGCCCTCTTCGTGGCCTTCGACTTCCGCGATTTACTCTTTCCGCCGCCCTTTCCAAAGGCTCCGGCTGTTCCGCCGCCGGGACCACGGCCACGACCGCCACCACCACCGGGACGACCGGCAAAACCGGGACGACCGGGAGCTCCACCGGGTCCTCCGGTGCCAGCACCGGGGCCGCCACCGAATCCGGGGCGTGAGCCGCCGGGACCGCCGGAACGACCCGGTCCACCTGCGCCACCCGGACGTGCCGGGCGTCCGAAGGTGCCGCCCTCTCCCGGAGCGCCAGCGCTGCCGGGACGGGGTGCCATGGGTCGGGGAATATTCGATGGACTGGGGTGTGTGCCCATGCCCTGAGTCGACGCGAAGGGGTTGTTGCCCGGGCGGGGTCCCGCGGGCCGCGTACCCATGCCCTGAGTCGACGCGTAGGGGTTGTTGCCGGGGCGTGCGCCGCCGGACTTGGAGACCTCGGTGGCCGCCGGAGAGTCACCCGGCGAATCACCCGGGGCGTCAGCCGCGGGTGCAACCGGAGCTGCGGGCGGGGTTGCCTCAGCGACATCTGCCGAAGGCTCAGCTACGGCCTCGACCGGAGCTGCGGGCGCAGGGGTCTTGGCTGCCTTCGCTGCGGGCGCGGAGTCTGCGGGTAAGGGCTTGAGCCCTTCCGCCTCGAGCGCAGCGCGAAGTTTGCGCGCCACCGGCGGTTCGATTGTCGACGCCGAGGTCTTGACGAATTCGCCAATCTCCTTGAGCTTGGCGAGGGCGGTCT
>JBIIKT010000030.1:0-7543 GCA_044233055.1 Microbacteriaceae bacterium | reverse complement strand
CCGATTGTCTTGTCCCACGTGCATCGCCACGGTTCCACCATCCGCGATGCGGTGGCCCGCATTGAAGCACGCGTCGGTTCCGCCGAGTGGGGAACGCAGCGCAAGGCGATGGCCAGCCCGGGCATGAGTGCTGGTTACGTCGTGGTGATTGAAAAGCCCCAGCGCGCCACCGAGCTCGCTGCTGTGGCGCGAGCACTGCGCGAGGCGCACGTACGCGACGGAGTGGGGTGGCACCGCATGGCTGTGGTGGTTCGGCAGGGAGCACTCGTCGAGAGTGTTGCCCGACAGCTGGCGATTCACGAGGTTCCCACGCGCACGCTCGTGAGCGATCAGGCCCTCCGCGATCAGCCACTGGTTCGTGAGTTCATCTCGGCCCTGCGCCTGTCAGAGCCGGGGCGCGCGATCACGCCGGCCGAGGCGGAGACATTCCTCTCGGGGGAGTTGGGTGGATTGTCTGCGGTCGATGCGCGTCGGCTGCGGTTGGCCCTGCGCCAGCACGACCTCGTGGCGGGGGGCGACCGCACCGGCCCCGAACTGGTTCGCGACGGGCTCACTAACGTTGCCGAGTTCGCGGTGATTGATTCGGCTCCCGCACGTGCCGCCACGCGCGTGGCCACGATGCTCAGTCGCCTGCGCGAACAGCGTGCCACGGGGGCCACGATTGAAGAGCTCCTCTGGACCGCGTGGCACGGATCAGTGCTGCCACGAGAACTGGCGGCCGCTACGGAGGGCACGGGACTTGTTGCTGAAGAGGCGCACCGCAAACTCGACACGGTTTTGGCTCTGTTCGCTTCTGCCCGACGATTTGTTGAGCGTGAGGCCGAGAGAACTCCCGAGGACTTCATCCACGATCTCCTCACCACAGATGTGCCCGAAGACACCCTTGCTCCCTCATCCAGCTCCGACGCCGTCATCGTCTGCACGCCACCCTCGGTGATTGGCGCCGAATACGACGTGGTTGCTGTCGTTGCTGTTCAGGAGGGGGTGTGGCCCAACCTGAGGCTGCGTGGTCAACTTTTTCACGCCGGTCGATTTGACGACCTCATCAGTCACTCGGCGCCCCGGGGGGGCAACCAGGCCTCCGGCGCCGCTCCGGCCACAACAGATGCACGTCTCGCCGTTCTGCACGATGAACTTCGCATGTTCGTGCTCGCGTGTTCGCGACCGCGCCACACACTCATTGTTTCTGCCACGAGCAGTGCCGATGTCATGGCCTCGCCGTTTCTCGCGCTCGTGAAAGAGCGTGAGGTCGTGACGTCACCCGTGGGCACATCAGATGCCGAAAAGGCAGCGGCGACCGAGAATGAAGAAGAGCTGGGCGCCGGCGCGCCCAAAGCAGCTGCTGGAGAGTATCCGCTCTCGCTGTCGGGTATCACCGGTTATGCGCGCCGCGAACTCGTGCGTCAGTTTCCGCAGTCAACCGAGTCGTCCGCCCCCATCAGCGCCGATCGAGCAGATCTGCTGGCACGCGCGCTGGCACGGCTCGCGGAGGCTGGTGTGGCGGGGGCTCATCCCGACGAGTGGTACGGCCTCGCCGGACCATCGACAGAGCGGGACATCGTCGACGAGGCGGATCGAGCCGAGGGCATCTCGGTCCACGTCTCGCCCTCGCGCCTCGAAGCCTGGGAACGCAATCAACTGGGCTGGTTCATCGACTCCACGGTAGGTGGCGACCAAACCGTAGCAACCGGACTGGGCACGCTGGTGCACAAGGTCTTCGAAGACGTGGGCAATGAGCTCCTCACCGACCTTTCCGCCGAGAGTCTCTGGGCGGCCGTCGACAAGCGCTGGCACGAACTCACGTTTGAGGCAGAGTGGCTGGGCGAACGCGAACGCACACGCGCAAAGACGATGGTGTCGAATCTGGCCACGTACCTCAGCGGCCTTCGCGCCAGAAACGTCGACGTTGTCGGTGTGGAGTGCTCCTTTAGTTTCGATGTGGGCGTGGGGCGTCTCGTCGGACGCATCGACCGCGTGCATCGCAACCCCGACGGAACGGTCACCATCGTCGACCTCAAAACCGGCAGGATGAAAATGACCGAGGACGACGTTGCCGAGAATGTTCAACTCGAGTGTTATCAGCTCGCTCTCGTTCGCGACGAGATTCGCCAGCCGGTTGATGTCGACCCCGAGAGCAGCGAACCGCGACCGCTCGGTGACCAGGTGGCACCGGGCGCCGAGTCCGGTGGCGCGGGAATCTTGATGGTCGACGACAAGGCAGTGAAAAAGACGCGCGCGGGCGAGATTCTTGAAGTGTTGCAGCCCGCCATCGAGAGGGGCGGCGCAGCGCAGGAGGCCATCGAGCAGAGGGTGGCGCAGGCGGCCGAAGGCATGGCGGCAAGCTCGTTCACCGCGGTGATCTTTACCCGCGAAGAGCGCGGAGAATTCGACAGCACCTATGCCAAGCGCATTCACACGGTCTCGGCGGTGAGCGCATGACCTATTCGGCTCAAGACATTGCTGACGCCACGTTCGCCTGGAGTCAGGAACTCGATCGTCGCGCTGGAGTTCGCTCCGAGGCAAAGCCGCGCGTTGAGCTCACTGCGGAGCAGCGAGACATTGTGGCGAGCGACCCATCAACGACAACGTTGGTGACCGCCGGTGCGGGGAGCGGCAAAACCGAGACCATGACCATGCGGGTGCTCTGGCTCGTAGCAAACGGTCACGCGCGGCTCGACGAGATCCTTGGCCTCACCTTTACGCGTCGGGCCGCCACCTCTCTGGCAGCGCGGGTGCGCTTTGGTCTCGACGCCCTCGCCTGGCGCGACATGATTCCGGGTGACCACGGCGATGATTCCGCTGCGGCACTGTTCTCGGCGAGCATGACGACCTACAACTCTTTTGCCAATCGAATCTTTAGTGAGTTTGCTCACCTCGTGGGAGTGGATGGTTCGGCCGCCGTGATGACCGAGGCCACCGCGTGGCAGCTCGCTCGACGCGCCGTTCTCGAGTCGTCGGGCACCGATCTGGCCGAGCTCGACATGACGCTGAACTCGGTGATTGAGGTCACGCTCTCGTTGGCTCGCGCACTGACCGACAACATGATCGGCCCAGACCAGCTGCGGGCGTTCACGGCAAAGTTCGTGGGGCACGTTACAGACCTCCCCATCACCACGCGCGGTACCTCGCACCGAGTGGCCCAGGACAAGTACAAGAAGGGTCTCGCGGTCGTGGCCAAGCTCGACCTGCTGTGCGATGTGGTGGTGGCCTACCAAAACCTCAAGCGGGCCCGACACCTTATCGAATTCGGGGACCAGATTGCCTCTGCGCACCAGCTCGTTCAGATCCCCGCCGTGCGAGAGCAGATTGCCTCGGCATATCAATTTGTTCTTCTCGATGAGTATCAAGACACCTCGAGCGTTCAGGTGGCGTTGCTCTCGAGTGTCTTTGCGCAGCGCACCGTGATGGCGGTGGGTGATCCCAATCAGGCAATCTACGGCTGGCGCGGTGCGAGTGCGTCGAACATGTTGCCCCATCGGTTCTTCGAGGCGTTCGCCGGTGGGCAACCCGGTGAACTGCGCACGCTTTCCCGATCGTGGCGCAACGCTCAACAGATACTCGACGTTGCAAACCTCGTGGCCAGGCCGCTGCCACGGGCGTCGTCCGCATCGGAAGCGCAATTCGAGCTCGTTGCCGGAAAACCGCATCAGGGCAGCGTCGACGTTATATTTCCCTCGACCATCACCGAAGAAGCGGCAGACGTTGCCTCGTGGTTTCGGCGAAAGTTTGCCGAATGGCCCGCGGGTGACAAACGACCAACGGCGGCCATGCTCACGCGAAAAACCGCCGACCTCATGCACTTCAAGTTGGCCCTGGACCACGCGGGCATTGCAACGCACGTGCTGGGTCTCGGCGGGCTGCTCATGGAACCCGTCATTGTCGACATCGTTAGCACGCTGCGTGTCATGCACGACACGCGTGCCGATAGCCAGCTGATCCGGTTGCTTGCCGGCGCGCGTTGGCAAATTGCCGCCCGAGATCTACGGGCTCTCAAGTCGACGGCCCGATGGCTCTCCGATCGCGACCACCGCCTGCAACGCCTGAGCAAAGAGGTGCGCACGCAGCTCAAAGAATCGGTCTCTGCGTCCGACGGCCAGAGCCTGATCGACGCCCTGGACTTCATCACGACGGCAACCGATCCCACTCACCGTGCGTTTGCGAGCCTGAGTGCCACGGGCTTCGAACGCCTCCAACACGCCGGGCGCGTTATCGCGCGCCTGAGGCGGTACGCGGGCATGAACCTGCGCGACCTCGTTCGGCTCGTCATGGCCGAAATGAATCTCGATGTGGAGTTGGCCGCGAACGATCGACTCACGGCGGGCGAGGCCAGCGTCGAAACGTTCCTCGATACCGTGTCGGCCTTCATGGCAACCGACGACAACCCCACCCTCGGGGCGTTCTTGTCGTGGATCGAAGACGTTGAACGACGTGAGCGGTTGAGTCCCGTGGAAGAGAGCCCTGAGGGCGACGTCGTTCAGTTGCTCACCATCCACGGCTCGAAGGGATTGGAATGGGACTTCGTTGCGGTGGGTCGCATGATTGCCGACGACAAGAGGACGGTCACCACAAACATCGAGAAGTGGACCGACGTGGGCGCGCTGCCCGAGCAGTTACGCGCGGACAAGGCTGATCTCGGCACCCTGTGGGACTTCGACAACGCGGTTGATCAGCTCGATCTCGAAGACTCGTACGAGGCCTACCTTGCGTCGGCCCGAACGCGCTACGAAATGGGGGAGCGACGCCTTGCTTACGTTGCCCTCACGCGCTCGGCCCAAGACCTGCTGCTCAGCGGATCGTGGTGGGCGTCGGGCAAGACTCAGCGCAGTCCGAGCATCTATCTCGCCGAGATCAGTGAGGCGGGCTTCGCCACGAGCCCACTTCCCGAGGAGCCCACCGAAACAGAAAACCCCTGGGACCCGCGCGCGGCATCGGTCGTCTGGCCGCTCCCACCACTCGGTGCTCGTGAACCGCGGGTGAGGGCTGCCGCTGCTCTGGTGCGCTCAGTCACGGGGACGCAACGTGCCACCCTGCCCGGCGAGATGTCGCAGCTCGAATCCGACATTGAACTACTCATCGCCGAGCGACGCGCACGACTCACGGCCGATGCGCGCGTACCGCTTCCTCAGCGCATTCCCGCTTCGGCGTTCAAGGACTACGTCGCCGCCGGTGTGGCCGCGCGCTCGGGCACAGACTCAGGACCACCTTCAGTGCTCACCTCTGCACCTGATTCAGCAGCGTCAGCAGCGCCGCCTGTTGCCGGACCCCTCGGACGACCGATGCCACAGCAGCCCTATCGCGCCACGATGCTCGGCACACTTTTTCACACGTGGGTGGAGAATCGTGCCCTCCGCCAGGATGCACCGACCCTCTTTGACGGGTCGGACATCGACGCGGTGGAGTTCCCGGGCGCACACGACTTCGCCGCCGATGCCATTGACGCGTCCGACACGGCCGCCCTCGCTGCGCTCCGGCGCACCTTCGAGGCGTCGCCGTGGGGAGCACGACAACCCGTTGACGTGGAGACAGAGATCCACCTACCTCTCGGACCGAACGTGGTGGTGTGCAAACTCGATGCCGTGTACCGGGCCGATGGTGCCGACGCAAACGCCGAGCGAAACGCCGACTCCCGCTTCGAAATTGTCGACTGGAAGACGGGCAAGGCGCCGCGCGACGCCGCAGACTTGGCCGTCCGCGCCTATCAGCTCGCGCTCTACCGGGCGGCTTATGCCAGCTACACCGGAATCGCCGAGGAGAACATTGATGCGGTGTTTTACTTTGTTGCCGACAACGTTGTGGTTCGCCCCGAGCGATTGCTCACCTACGGTGAGCTCGAAGAACTGTGGCTGGGCTTGTTGAGTAGCGAAGCGCCGGATGAACCTATTTCGGTGCCGGAGGCGTGACGTCGAGCATGTGCTCAACGTCGTTCACGGTCATGATGGGTTCGGTTCCCACTCCCACCGTGTTGACGGGCTCTTCGCCGATGGTCGCCACGAGGCGTTCCATCATCTCGGTGGCGTCTTCGACGATCTCGGTGTTGCGTTCGCGAACACCGTGGAGGAGCCACTTGGCGATCTCCAACTCGGAGTAGAGCACCGCACGACGTCGGATGTTTGGGTCGGCGCTCGAGAGGCGAACCTGCTGGTACGCGTGGAATGCTTCGCCAGCTGCGTCGTCGTCGATGTTTGTGAGCCACATCAGATCGAGGGCCGGGTCGCCCACGTGAAGCGTGCCCCAGCCCTGCACCGCACTCACAGAGTCTTCGCCGAACAAAAAGTTGCCCACACCCAGTGACCCGTGAATCACGGTGGGGTCGAACTGCCAGATCTTGGTGTCAACCACGGCGCGACTCCAACGCGTCTCGAGGGCATCGGGGAGCATGGTGGTTGCCGCAGCCCGTTCCACCACGTCGCGGGCGCGCTGCTGTGAGGCCGTGGCGGACACATACGAGAGCCCGGCATCAGAGACGAGGTTGGCGGGCAATTCGTGGATCGAGGCGATTGCTCGCCCAATAGCGGAGGGCACGACCGTGCCGGCCATGATGTCGTCCATCTGCATAACGTCTCCCGGCAACAGATCAAAAACCAGGCCAAACGTGTTGCCCACGGGTGCGCGCCCACAGACGGTGGGGAGTTCAAAGCCCAAGCGCGAGCGCACGCCGGCCGTCAGAATTTCGAGCGCGCGAAGCTCGTGTGTCAGGGATTGCTCGGTGGCCCGAGATGTGGGAAGACGAACGATGACCGCGCGCCCCGTGTGATCGGTGACCAGTGCTGATTCGAAGTCGGCATCGATTCCCGTTGCCACGGGCGTGACCCGGGCAGGGTCGAAATCGGGAACGGCCGAGACCACGAGCGCCGCTAAAGTGAACTGAGAACGAGCCATGCTTTTAGGCTAGGTTGCCCAGCGCCCGAAGGCGCGAAACGCCACGCACTTCGATGCGGACGCCGTCTCACAACAATCAAGGATTCTATGTCGCACGAAATTCGCCGTCGCTTGCCACTTGCACGGCAGGTGCACGACCGAGACGCCGTTCGACGCGCCGAGCCACTGCTGCTTGAGGAACTCTGGAATGACCCCGCAACACGGGTGTTAGTGGTGCACGAGAACTCCACACTCGCGTCTCAGGACGATGTCGTTTATCTGTCGCCGGCGGCCGCAACCGGACTCACAAAGGTCTACCTCGGCCACCACGAGGGTTCGGCATTCGTGGCGGTCCTCACCGACGAAGTTTTCACAGCCGACGCTGCTCTCGACGCCGCTGTCTCGTCGGTGGCGACAACCCAGTGGCGCGACCTGAGGCTGATGGCGCCTGCTCTGGGTGAGCTGGATGTGGGACTCGTCACGCAGGCTGTGGCCATGGCGAACTGGCACCGTTCGCACTCGTTTTCGCCACAGCG
This sequence comes from Microbacteriaceae bacterium, assembly GCA_044233055.1. Classification (GTDB taxonomy): domain Bacteria; phylum Actinomycetota; class Actinomycetes; order Actinomycetales; family Microbacteriaceae; genus UBA963. The sequence goes on along the minus strand of JBIIKT010000030.1, from coordinate 149 downwards.
CGGACAGTCGGCTCAACCTCAACAGGCGGGGTGGGTTCGCGTTGATGATGCGGGCACGCAGATTTTTCCGCGCACCGACGCCGCCATCATCGTCTTGGTCACCGATGCCGACGATCGGGTGTTGCTCGGCAATAACGCCCTCTGGGAGG
>JBIIKT010000029.1:0-7875 GCA_044233055.1 Microbacteriaceae bacterium | reverse complement strand
ACATTCGGAGATCGAATCAGCGCGGTCACCGCCGAACTCTTTGCCGCCGATTCGTATCGCGATTACATGGAGCTCAATGGACTGGCGATGCAGCTCACCGAGGCGCTCGCCGAGTTTTGGCACGCGCGCATTCGCGAAGAACTGGGATTTTCCGGCGAAGACCCGGCCGATCTTGCGGGGATGTTCAAGCTCGATTATCGCGGCGCGCGTTTCTCGTTGGGCTACCCGGCGTGTCCCGATATGGAGGATCGGCGCAAGGTGGTGACCCTCTTGAAGCCCGAGCGCGTGGGCGTGGAGCTGTCGGAAGAACTTCAGCTCCACCCCGAACAGTCAACCGACGCCTTCGTGTTTCACCACCCCGAAGCCAAGTACTTCTCCGCCTAGCGCAGCGCGCGCCTGCGCTGGTTGAGTAGCGCGCAGCGCGTATCGAAACCGCTAGCGACTGAGCTTGACGCGCCGCAAGCCCGCAATAATCGCGGGCCCGAGCACGGCAATCCCGATTACGGTCGTGACCGCCCGCACGGTGTCCCACGTGAGGGTGGAGGTGACGAGCGTGTAGACCACGAAGCGTGAGAAATTAGTTGCCGCGTCGCCACCGGCGACATAGGAGATGCTGGTCTGACCGCCCACCGCAAAAGGCCAGAACCAGAGGTTCAAGAGCGCCCCGTAAACGTATGCGGCAAGAATCCCGAAGGTGCACAGCGCAGCAAGCTCAATCCATCGACGCGCGCGCGCCGCCTGCCGCCGTGTGCCCCGAGCCACGGCTCGACTCACGAGACCGGCTCCGGCGCCCACCCAGGCGGCAGCGAACATCTGGAAGCCCACCCAGGGGCCGAGTAGCCCCAGCGCGAGTGACGACACCCCGATGGTCGCCGCCCCAAGGAGAAAGCCGAAACGCGGACCATAGACCGCGCCGCCAATGATGAGAATCACAAAAACGGCTTCGATGCCTCCGGCGGCCGAGCCAAAAAGTCTCACCACGGCACCCGCGGCCGCCAAGAGACCCAGCATGGCCACAAACTTTGCCGCATCGGGGCGACCGGTCACCCCGCGTTCTGCCACGATCACCGCAATGACGGCGAGCACTGGTACCAGCAGGCAGACGATCACCATGGTCCAGGTTTCGGCGAGGTCACCGCTGGCGGGCACCACAAACGGCCAGGCAAAACTGGCCAGTGCAACGACGCTGATTGTGGCGAAGATCCCGGCTGTCACGGTGCCACCACCTCTCGGCGAGGGGCAACACCGCGCGGAACAAAGGCCGTAGCAAGGAAGTCAGGCGCCGAAGATGACTCATCCAGGGGCGTGGCAATGATGGTTGCGTTGATCAGCCGCACGAACGCATGGTCGTGCGTGGCGATCAGCACGCGGGTACCAGAGGCACTCACCCGAGTCAGCAACCGGGCCAATTCCTGCCGCGCCCGGGGGTCAAGCCCGCGGGTGGGCTCATCAATCAGCAGGTAATCGGGCGTGCTCTGCAGTTGGAGTGCGATGGCGAGGGCGCGCTGTTGGCCGGTGGAGAGGTCACGCGGATGCGCGTCCGGGTCAATCGGGCAGCCGAGCAGTCCCGCAACAATGCTTTGTGTGGTCAACAACTCGTGAGGGTGGCGACCACGCCGGGCATCCTGTGCTCGACACTCTTCGGCAACGCTCTCACGAGTGAACAGGTCGATGGGATTGTCGGGAACGAGCCGAATGTGCGCCGCCGCTGCGCCTCCGGGCAGGCTTAGCGCCCAGAGGAGCGTTGTCTTTCCCGAACCGTTCGGGCCTACGATTGCCGCGATCGGCCGCTCGAAGCCAGTTGTGCCATTGCCGCCGGGGGGCGTCTGCCTGGCAGTATCCAGCGGTTGGCCGACATATTCGGGCTCGGCAGCGTCCACCGGCTCAGCAACGTCCACGGCGCGAATCGTGCCGTGGGCGACGTGCAGGCGTGCCTGGGCCACCGAGGCCAGCGACGTGATGCGGTGCTCGGCCACGACAGTGGTGATTCCTGTCGTGAGTGCGAGGGTGCGGAGAAGGCCGGCCACACGATCGAGAGCACTGGCGTCGAGGTCGGCAAAGGGCTCATCAATGAGGAGAACCGTCGGTTCGCTGATCAGTGCTGCCGCCAGGGCGACGAGGGTCGCCTCACCCGCGGAGAGTTCGTGAACCGAGCGCGAGAGTAGGTGACTGACACCCATGTTTCGGGCCAGAATGGCCACACGGGCGTCGACAGCGTGGCGGTTGTCACCGCGCAGGGCGAGGGCCAAGCCAATCTCTTCGGCAACGGTCACGCTGGCAAAGCTCGAGCGCGGATCCTGCGGAACGTACGAGACGAAAGCGGCCGTAGCGCGGGCCGAGAGCCCCTGTCGGTCAAACCCACCCACGCTCAGACGTCCCGATTGGATCCCTCGGTCGAACGTGTCAAAGAGTCCTGCCACGGCACGCAGCAGAGTGGTCTTGCCAGAACCGGTCGCACCAGTCACCAGTGTGAGGGTGCCCGGGGCCAAAGAGAAACTCACATCCGCAAGAATTGCGCGGCCGTCGGGCAGTTTCAGGGCGAGGTTCTCGGCCGCTATGGGGGCCGCGCAGTCCGGTTCGGGAGCGCGGGAGGCGTTGAGGAAACCTCGCCCCTCAAGGCTGGCCGCCAGAGCCGTCGCGCGCTCCACAGTCGCTCCCACAAGGGGGGCGATGACGCCTCGAATGCCTCTGCGGCGCGTTCGAAGGCGCCGCGCGCGAGCAAGACGCATCGCCGTTACCCGTAACTCAGGCAATATGGCCAGGGCAATGAGTACGGCAGATAAGCTCGCGGTGCCACCGCCCCACGCCCGCGTCCGCATCAGCAGTCGGCGCACGTCGATGAGGGAGAACAGTAGGCCCGACCCAACGATGAACGCGGCGAGCGGGAGCGCGCTCAGAAGGGTATTCGTGAGTCCACCGAGCGTCACCTGCCCGAAGAGATTCACACTCGAAAAGAATCCCGGCAGCTCCACGCGCGGAAGGGATGCCACTATTGGGCCATCGCCCCCGGCGCCCCCAAAGAAGAAGCGAAACAGGAGGCGACCCACCACAAACGCCGCGGCAACCCACAGGCCGAGCCACAGCGGTTGCCATCGGCTGTCTCGGCGCGTTGCGTTCGTGAGCATGGTGAACCCGGCGCCGAATCTATTCGGTTAACGGCTCGACGGGTGGGTCTGTGTGTGTGCCGTTCGTGAACGTGAAGCCCAGCGACTCACCGGGAGCCAACGTGAGGTCGTCTATTCCCACCGAGGCGTAGTCCCATTCCCCCGTCGCCCGGTCTTCGACCCACACAGACCAGTAGGCGAACGCGGGTGTCATGGTGGCACACGTCTCGCGGTAAGACTCGTGTCCGGGAATCTTGAGTGCTTGGTCGGCCGCCGGGAGACCATTGACACGGCACACCACGTCGAGGCCGTAGTCGGCGGTTCCGGTTATCTTCACGTCGGCAGCATCGAGCACCGTCATGGCCTCAAGGGGAGCCACGGCGTCAACACAGGTTTCGATGAGGGTGTCCCCGAGAATATCGAAGTCAACGTGAAGCCACACACCGGCGCACTCCACCGAGGACGTGGCATCAGCAGCGCTGGCCTTCCTTTCCGCATCGCTCGTGGGGAGATTCGGGTTCGGTGAGCACCCCGCAAGCACAGCAAGGACTGACACAAAACTGGCAAATAGGGGGATGGCGCGCGCGCGTGACATGGGTCTCCTCGGGGGCTTGTTCCTCTCCATGTTATTCGGGTTAGCGATTCACGGCAGAATGAGGAGGTGCTCGATACTCTGCTTCGCATCATCCCATTAGGCATTGGCGCTGCCATGACGCCGTCACTTTTGGGTCTGCAGATTTTGGCGGCCGTGGGTGATTCGTGGGCCAAGCGCACGGTGCTTGTCATTGCCGGGTCAGCAAGTGCCTTTGGTATCGCGTGTGTGGCTCTCTTCACGGGATTCGCGCAGCTCCCCCAAAGGTCATCGACAGGGCCCCATGTGGTGCAGGGCATACTGTTCCTCCTTGCCACTGCGGTACTCATTGGAGTGGTCGTCTGGCTTTTTCGTCCGCACCCAGAGTTGAGCGCGAGGTCAGAGGCCGCGATGCGTCGAAGGCTGTCCGCGGCCCGGGGCATCACCTTTTTTGGCGTTGCGTTTGTGCTCAGCATTAAGGACGTGTCAAGTTTCGCGCTCCTGGTTCCGGGGTTGCATGACATCGCCACGTCGGGGACGTCACCGTGGGTTCAAGGCGCAATGGTGTTTCTTCTTTTCGCCCTGGCGCTGTCGCCCACCCTGCTGCCCGCTCTCTGGCGGCTCGTCCGTGGGCCGCGTGCGCAAGACCTCCTATCGAAGCTCTATGGGTGGACCATGCGCCGCCAATTTCAGATCATCGGTTTCATGGCCGTTGTATTTTCGGTCTATTGTCTAGTGATGGGCCTCGGGAAAGATGGACTTGGCGTGGCCCCCTGGTAATCCTTGAGGAATCTGACATGAAAATCGAAAGGCCGTTCCGGCTCGGCTTTATTGCCGCCTTAGGCGTGGGCCTTGCGCTCCTCCTCATGACCATGATTGGCTCCCTGGCCACCGTGCTCACCTACATCGGGGTCGCCTTCTTCGTGTCGTTGGGACTCGCGCCCGCGGTCGCCTTCCTCGTGCGCCGTCGTTTCCCCAAGTGGGCGGCCCTTGTGACCGTCGTCGTCATTTTTTTGGGACTCATTGTTGGGGTTGTCTGGGCCGTTCTGCCGCCATTGATTGACCAAACATCGTCATTCATCCGGGGTCTACCGGATTTGGTAAAAAACATCACGACCGAGCCCTGGTTTATCTGGATCACTCAACAGATCGGGACATCTGTTGACCTGACCGCGATTATCAAGGAGCTAACAACCTGGGTGTCGAATCCGGCAAACTTCACCAGTGTTGCGGGCGGCCTGCTCGACGTTGGTGTGGGCGTTGCCACCGGCGTCACCGGCACGATTATCGTCGTAATTTTGACGCTCTACTTCACCGCATCACTCGACAGCATCAAGTCATTTGCGTACTCACTGGTTCCGCGTAGCAAACGTGACACGTTTGCCAGCATGACCGAAGAAATCACGGGAGGAGTAGGCAAGTACGTCGTGGGCCAGATTGCCCTCGCGGCACTCAACGGTGTGCTCTGCTTCATTGTTCTCGTTTCTATTGGCGGAAAAGCCGCCATCGTCTGGGCATTCGTCGCATTCCTGCTCGCACTCATCCCGCTCATTGGCACGGTGGTTTCGAGCGTCGTGGTGTCTTTCAGCCAGCTACTTCTCGCCAGTCCCCTCACTGCCCTCGTAATTCTCATTTACTTCCTGATTTACATGCAGATCGAGGCTTACGTCATCAGCCCGCGCATCATGAACAAGGCAGTTTCGATTCCCGGCTCGGCCGTGGTGATTGCCGCACTCGCGGGCGGCACGCTTCTGGGCGTGCTCGGGGCACTCGTGGCGATTCCCATTGCGGCGTCCATCATTCTGATTGTTAAACAGGTTGTCGTTCCACGAATGAATCTGGAGTAGTGCCCGTGGCGATGCGCGTGATCACCGGAGAGGCGTTACCGTCTCGCTCGCGCGTGCTTGCTCCCGAGCGCCAGCCGGTTCGTGTGGCCGCGCTGCAATGTCACTGGGTGCCTGAGCCGCAAGAACACGCGGCAAACATTCGGGAGGGCATCCGGTTGGCAGCCGAGGCGGGCGCGCAGATCGTGTTTCTCCCCGAGCTCACCCTGAGCCGATACATGGCCGACGAGCGGCCCACGGGCCTGCCTCGAGCCACTGCTGAGACGTTGACCGAGGGCCCCACGTTTGCGCTCGCCGCCGCCGCCGCGCGAGAACACGGAATCTGGGTTCAGGCCAGCCTGTTTGAGTCTGTAGAGCGCGAGGATGGGCGCGGTTACAACACGGCAATTCTTGTTGATGCACAGGGCAAACTTCACGGGCGCACCCGCAAGTTGCACATCCCCGTTACGGCCGGATACTTCGAAGACGAGTATTTTGCTGTGGGGCCCGACGAGGACCCCTATCCTGTCTACGACGTCGCGGCGGGGACTACGCCTGTCCGCTTGGGAATGCCCACGTGCTGGGACGAGTGGTTTCCCGAAGTAACCCGGGCCTATTCGTTAGCGGGCGCCGAAGTGCTCGTGTACCCCACGGCAATCGGCAGCGAACCGGATCACCCCGAGTTCGACACAGCCCCCCTCTGGCGACACGTGATTACCGCCAACGGCATCAACAGCGGAACGTTTATGGTGGTGCCGAATCGCTGGGGCAATGAGGGACTCATCGACTTCTACGGTTCGTCGTTCATCTCCGACCCCTACGGGCGCGTGCTTGTTGAGGCAGGCCGGGCCGAGGACGCCGTGCTGGTGGCGGATCTCGACCTCGATCAGCGCCGTGACTGGCTGGACCTTTTTCCATTCCTGGCCACTCGTCGGCCCGACACCTACGGAAACCTGGCTCAGCCGGTGGTAAACCCCCGCGGTCCCGACGGCCGTGGTGTTGACGGAGGCATTGCCGGGGTTAACTCAGACCGCACGGCTTAGGCTGAAGGCGACCCGTCGAAAGGGGCCGCGTGGCAGACACCGAAGAGTTTGAGCCACGCGTACCGAGCCTGCCGTTGCTGGAGGCTGCGGCCCCGCTACCGGAGGATGAGCCCAAGCCGCTGTGGCGCGGCTGGATTCACACCGGTACCTTGCCGGTCGCGATCGCCGCGGGAATCGTGCTCGTGGTACTGGCCGACGGCTTCTCAGCCAAGTGGAGCTCGGCTGTCTTCGCTCTGACGTCAATACTTCTCTTTGGCATCTCGTCGCTCTATCACCGCTTCAATTGGAAGCCGCGCACGCGCGTCCTCCTCAAGCGTTTTGATCACGCCAACATTTTCTTGCTCATTGCGGGTACCTACACGCCGCTCGCCGTGATGGCGCTTCCGTTCGACAAGGGATTTCTGCTGCTGATTCTTGTGTGGAGTGGTGCACTGCTCGGCATTGGTTTTCGCATGTTCTGGATTCATGCGCCGCGCTGGCTCTATGTTCCGCTCTACCTCCTGCTGGGCTGGGCGGCCATGATGTACGTGGTGGATTTGGTGAACGCCAACGTGGCCATGATGGTGCTCATCATGGTTGGCGGCGCGGCCTACTCTGCCGGTGCGGTGATCTACGCCATGAAGCGCCCCAACCCCGTGCCCGGTGTCTTTGGTTTCCACGAGATTTTTCACACGCTCACCCTCGTGGCGTTCCTCTGCCATTGGACGGCGGTGCTGCTGATCGCGCTGAGCCCCGCCTACTTCTGGTAGCGAATCGTGACAGAGCGATGGGCCCCGAGGCGTTGCCGTCGGGACCCATCGGGCGTTGCTGACTCCAGCAGCTAGCTGCGGCGGCGTATGCGCCGGCGGCGTGCGCGCTCTTCCATGCGGGTGAGCATGGCGTCGAGTTCTTGCATGCCGGCCGAGACCTTGTGGTTCACGGCGGCGAAGCCGAGCTGACGACGGCCGCGGAAGATGAAGAGGGCGAAGATATAGAGGAGCACGGCCGAGCCGAGGGTGATACCCACAATCGCGAGCGAGGTTCCGGTGTTCGGCAGGCCGCTGCTGGCAGCACCGCTGTCAGAACCACCGGAGCCGCCACCACCGGAACCGCCACCACCGGAACCGCCACCACCGGAACCGCCACCACCGGAGCCTTCAGAGATGGTGATGGTGACCGCTGTTGACGCAACTCCAGAGTCGGAGCCCTGAGCCGTGATCGTGTAGGACAGTTCAGCCTGACCGGCTAGGGGTGTTCCCGAGACAACACCTGTTGAGGGGTTGATCGAGAGGCCGGCGGGCAGGCCGACTGCTGAGTAGGTGACGGCGCCGCGAAGTCCGGTGGGCGTGAAGGTG
>JBIIKT010000028.1:0-8036 GCA_044233055.1 Microbacteriaceae bacterium | reverse complement strand
GCGTCGGCTAGGCCCTTGCGTGGCGAACGCCCAGCATCTGTCCCGGAAGGTTTACTGTGATCCTCAACATTCTGCTGAGCGTTGTTTACTACGCACTCGTCGTCTTCGTCGTCTGTATGTGGATTCGATTCCTCGTTGATCTTGTCAGGACACTGCGACGTGATTGGAGGCCGAGAGGTTTTCTTCTCGTTCTGTTGAGCATCGTCCTGGGCATTACAGACCCGCCGCTCAAGTTAGCTCGTCGCTTCATCAAGCCGGTTCGTCTCGGCGCTGTGGCCATCGATTTCGCGTGGACGGTCGTCTTACTTGTTGCGGTCATATTGATGTACGTCGTCAGTTCCATCCGCTTCTAGGCCACCACACCGGTTTGTGCGGGTTTTACACCTCCCGGGTTTGGTAGCGTAGGGGGTGGGTTTTAGGCGCCGCACCGTCGCCACACGAGTATCGAGGAAGGCATGACATGGCTCTCACGCCAGAAGATGTCGTAAACAAGCGGTTTCAACCGACAAAGTTTCGCGAAGGATACGACCAAGACGAGGTCGATGACTTTCTCGACGAGATCGTTATCGAGCTTCGACGCCTCAACGTCGAGAATGATGATCTGAAGCACCAGCTGGCTGCCGCTGAGGCGCGTCTCGCTGGGGGTAAGGCCGCCACGGGCCCCTCTCCCGATGTGCGTAACTTTCCCACCGCTCAGGCTCCGCAACCCATGCAACCGCTCGTTGTGCCCACGGGTCCGGATGGCGCGTCATCGAACGACATGCTGCAGTTGGCGCGTCGCCTGCACGAAGAGCATGTGCGTGAGGGTATTGAAAAGCGCGATGCTCTGATTGCTGAGGGTCATGCCGCCGCTGCCCGTATCTTGGCCGATGCTGAAGCGAGTGGAAAACAGCTGGCCGCGAACGCCGAGGTCGAACGCTCATCGCTCGAGCAGCGCGTCGCCGGACTGAGGGCCTTCGAGGCCGAGTACCGGGCTCGTTTGCGCGCCTACATCGAAGGCCAGCTCAGCGACCTCACCACGACTGCTATTGAGCCGGCCTAGGTTGACAGCCCCGCAGCCACCCGCGCGTTCCGGTAAGCCCTCGTTGAGAGTTATCGGAATCTTGGTGGCCATTACCGTCGTTTGGGTTGCCATCGACCAAGTCACTAAGGCCATCGTGGTGTCCGTGATGACGGAAGGAGAGGTGGTTCCCATCTGGGGCAACGTGCTGATTTTTGAGTTCGTGCGCAACCCCGGAGCAGCCTTCTCTTTTGCGAGCGGCGCCACGTGGATTTTTTCCCTGCTCGCCGTCGGTGTCTCGGTCGTTATCGTGTGGATCGCCCGCCGACTCAAGTCCGTTGGCTGGGCCGTTGCGCTCGGCTTGCTGCTCGGCGGAACGCTGGGCAACCTGATCGACCGGCTCTTTCGTGAACCCGGTTTCGGAATCGGCGAAGTCATCGATTTCATCAACCTTCCCTGGCTCCTGCCAGCAATTTTCAACTTTGCGGACATCGGCATCACAGCCAGCGTTGTCGTTCTGGTTCTTCTGGTCTTAACGGGAAGAAACGTGGACGGCACGCGGGGGCCACGAGAGAAGAAGAGCCCGCAGGCCACGCCATGAGCGAGGTTCGCAACTCACACATTCCCGAGGGCCTCGACGGCATGCGTCTCGACGCAGCGATGGCGAAGATGTTTGGCTTCTCGCGCAATATGTCGGCGGACATCATTGAGGCCGGAGGGGTCAGTCTGGCCAACCGGCCGGCAACCAAGTCTGATCGCGTTCACGCGGGAAAGCCCATTCGTGTCGAGTGGAATCCCAAGGAGCCGGTGCGCGTGGTCGACACGCCCGTGGAGAACCTCGGCATCGTGTTTGACGACGACGACATTGTTGTGATTGATAAGCCCGCGGGCGTCGCGGCGCACCCCTCGGTGGGTTGGAGCGGCCCAACTGTCTTGGGCGCCTTGTCCGCCGCGGGTTACCAATTGTCCGTGCTCGGTGCCGCCGAGCGAACGGGAATCGTGCACCGCCTGGATGCGGGAACGTCCGGACTGATGGTGGTGGCCAAGAGCGAGACGGCGTACACGTTTCTGAAGCGGGCGTTTCACGATCGCGAGGTGACCAAGATCTACCACGCGATGGTTCAGGGCCATCCCGATCCCTTGGCCGGGACCATTGACGCCCCCATTGGTCGTCATCCGAAGCACCAGTTCAAGTTCGCCATTACCAGCGACGGCAAGCCGTCCGTGACGCACTATGAGACCATCGAAGCGTTTCCGGCAGCCTCATTGCTCGAGATTGTTCTCGAGACGGGTCGCACACACCAGATTCGCGTGCACATGGCCGCGCAGCGTCATCCGTGTGTTGGTGACGGCATGTACGGAGCCGATCCCGTGCTTTCTGAGCGCTGTGGGCTGACGCGCCAATGGCTTCATGCGGTGCGCTTGGGCTTCGACCACCCCACAACGGGGGAGGCCATGGAGTTTCAGAGCGAATATCCGTCGGATTTGTTGCACGCGCTGGATGTCCTCCGGGCCTAGGTGCCTTGCGCCTCGTAGGCTAGGAGACCGGAGACAGCCCTGTCCCCGAGAGGCCCCTGGGAGTGTGTGACGTGAGCAGTGAACGCGATTCGTTCGTTCACCTGCACGTGCACACCGAGTATTCAATGCTCGATGGTGCCGCTCGCGTAACACCACTGGTTACGGCCGCTGCCGAGATGAAGATGCCGGCCATTGCTATCACCGACCACGGCAATACGTTCGGTGCCTACGATTTTTGGCAGGCCGCCACAACGGCGGGAGTTAAGCCCATCATCGGCACGGAGGCGTATCTCACTCCGGGCACTCACCGCTCGGATAAGTCTCGGGTCCAGTGGGGCAGTGGCGGTGAAGACGATGTGTCAGGCGGTGGTGCGTATACCCACATGACACTCCTGTCGTCGTCCACCGAGGGTATGCACAACCTCTTCAAGCTCTCGTCGCTCTCGTCGCTGGAGGGTTTTTACTTCAAGCCGCGCATGGATCGTGAGCTCTTGAGTCGGTATGCCAGCGGACTCATCGCCACCACAGGATGTCCCGGTGGAGAAATTCAGACGCGTCTGCGCCTCGGCCAGTACGACGCCGCGCGAGAAGCCGCCGCTGAGTTTCGTGACATCTTCGGTGCGGAGAACTTTTATGTCGAGATGATGGATCACGGTCTCGACATCGAACGGCGCGTGACGGCCGATCTGCTCCGCTTGGCTGCCGACCTCGGCCTGCCCCTCGTGGCCACAAACGACTTGCACTACACCCACGCTCACGATGCCGACGCTCACGCGGCTCTGCTGTGCGTTCAATCCGCATCAACGCTCGACGACCCCAAGCGCTTCAAGTTTGAATCGAATGAGTTCTATCTCAAGTCTCCGGCCGAGATGCGTCATGTTTTCAAGGATTTTCCGGAGGCCTGCGACAACACCTTGCTGATCGCTGAGCGGTGTGAATCGGAGTTTGCGCACCGGGATCTGATGCCGCGTTTCCCGGTGCCCGAGGGCGAGACCGAAGCGTCCTGGTTTGCCAAGGAGGTTGAGGTCGGACTGGCACGTCGGTTCCCGGACGGGATAAGCGAGCAACACCGCGCGCAAGCAGCCTACGAGGTTGACGTGATCACCAACATGGGCTTTCCCGGTTACTTTCTCGTCGTTGCCGACTTCATCGCGTGGGCCCGCCAGCAGGGCATCCGCGTCGGCCCTGGCCGTGGGTCTGCGGCCGGTTCGCTCGCCTCATATGCGATGGGTATCACCGAACTCGACCCCCTGCGCTACGGCCTGATTTTTGAGCGCTTCTTGAACCCGGACCGGGTCTCGCTTCCGGATGTGGACGTCGACTTTGACGATCGTCGACGTGGCGAGGTCATTCGCTACGTCACAGATAAGTATGGCGACGATCGGGTGGCACAGATCGTGACCTTTGGCACTATCAAGGCCAAACAGGCGCTCAAGGACTCGGCCCGTGTTTTGGGCATGCCCTATTCCGTGGGGGAACGCCTCACCAAAGCGATGCCGCGTTCGATTATGGGCAAGGACATCACGCTGTCCGAGATTGTCGATCCCACGTCTGAGCGCTACAAGGAAGCAAACGATTTCCGAGCACTTCTGGACACCGATCCCGAGGCGCGCACGGTATTCGACACGGCAACCGGTCTCGAAAACCTTAAGCGGCAGTGGGGAGTGCACGCGGCTGGTGTGATCATGTCCGCCGAGCCACTCATGGAGATTGTTCCCATCATGATGCGTGACGACGGCGCCATCATCACTCAGTTTGATCAGCCTCCCTGTGAGGCTCTCGGCCTCCTCAAGATGGACTTTCTGGGTCTTCGCAACCTCACGGTGATTGAAGATGCCCTGGCAAACATTGCGAATAACCGCGGCGAGACAGTGACGCCGGAGACGCTTGACCTCGATGCCGATCAGAACACGTATGACCTGCTGGGGCGCGGTGACACCCTCGGGGTCTTCCAACTCGACGGTGGACCCATGCGCGCCCTGCTCCGCCAGCTCAAGCCCACCAACTTTGAAGACATTTCCGCGGTAATCGCTCTTTACCGCCCCGGCCCCATGGCCATGAACTCGCACACCAACTATGCGTTGCGAAAAAACAACCTCCAGGTCAGTGAGCCCATCCACCCCGAGCTTGAAGTTCCACTCCAAGAAATCCTCGGAGGCACCTTCGGGCTTATCGTGTACCAGGAACAGGTGATGGCCGTCGCGCAGAAGGTAGCGGGCTTCACACTGGGACAGGCCGATGTGTTGCGTCGCGCAATGGGCAAGAAGAAGAAATCCGAGCTGGACAAACTTCAGGCCGAGTTTGAAAGCGGCATGGCCGAACGCGGCTTTGGTGCGGCCGCCCAGAAGACGCTGTGGGACACACTCCTGCCGTTCGCCGACTACGCGTTCAACAAGGCACACTCCGCTGGTTACGGTGTGCTCAGCTACTGGACCGCCTACCTGAAGGCCAACTACGCGCCCGAGTACATGGCCGCGCTGCTGACCAGCGTGGGCGATGCGAAAGACAAGTTGGGCTCCTATCTGTCCGAGTGCCGCCGCATGGGCGTGAAGGTGCTACCGCCTGACGTCAACGCCTCCGAAGGAATGTTTGCCGCCGTGGGGGATGACATTCGATTTGGTCTCGGCGCCATTCGCAACGTGGGAGCAAACGTCGTTGAGGCGATCAAGGAGACACGACGCGAGAAGGGTGCCTTCACGTCGTTCCACGACTTCATCAAGAAGGTTCCCCTTCAGGTGGCCAACCGCAAGACCGTGGAGTCACTGATCAAAGCCGGCGCCTTTGACGGCCTGGGTCACACACGGCGCGGTCTCATGGAAATCCACGAATCCGCGATCGATGAGGCTTCGAGCCTCAAGCGGAACGAAGCAAACGGAATGGTTGACCTGTTCGGTGATCTCTTCGACGACGAATCAACCGAACAGCGGGTGCCGGAATCTCGTGAGTGGACCAAGCGCGACCTCTTGGCTTTCGAAAGGGAGATGCTCGGACTCTACGTTTCTGATCATCCGCTCGCCGGCCTCGAAATCGAACTTGCCAAATACGCCACTGTCACCATCGACGAACTGATCACGAGCGAGTCGATTGCCGATGGCGAAACGGTCACGATTGCCGGGCTGGTGACCGACATTCAGCGCCGGGTGGCACGCAATTCGGGTAAGCCCTATGCCATGGTCGACATCGAAGACTTTACGGGCCAGCAAACGGTCATGTTTCTGGGCAAGACCTATCTTGACTTTGGCAACGACCTCGCGACGGATGTGGTTGTCTCCATTCGCGGCCGTGTCAGCGCCCGGGATGAAGGGAAAGCCATCACCGTGCAAGACATGACGATTCCCGACATGTCGCGGGCAACACTGGCCGCCCCGCTCGGAATTCGTGTGGACGAACACCGGGCCACCACGGGTGTCGTCGAGAGGCTCCAAGACATCCTGACCCGGCATCCCGGCGATGTTGAGGTGCGACTCACGCTCGTTCGACCCGAGGCGACGCGCCTGTTCGAGCTTCCGCAACGTGTGCTCGTGAGTTCAGATTTGTTTGGCGAACTCAAGTCCCTGCTGGGACCCGGTTGTCTTGAATAGCCACCGTAGACTGGATTCACCATGATGCGCACGCTGGACCTCCGCGGCAAAGACCGTTCTGCGGTCAGCCTGCTCGCGAGCGTTCCCCGCGCGGCCAATGACCTCTCAGCCGCCCTCGAGGTGGCTCAAGAATTGATCGCGGACGTGGTGGCACGCGGCGAGCTGGCACTACGCGAGCAGGCTCAAAAGTTTGACGGCGGGGTGCCTGAGTCACTGCGGGTTGACCGGGCGCAGATGACGCAGGCGCTCGCGCGGTTGGATCCTTCGGTGCGCGAAGCGCTGGAACTCTCGATTGATCGTGTTCGGCGAGCGTCGTTCAATCAGGTGCCGCCCTCAACGCTGACCACCTTCGGCCCCGGCGCCGCCGTGGAACAACGCTGGGTGCCTGTCTCGCGTGTGGGGCTCTACGTGCCGGGAGGAAAGGCCGTCTACCCATCGAGCGTGGTGATGAACGTTGTTCCCGCGCAGGTTGCCGGTGTCGCGTCGATAGCCGTGGTCTCGCCGCCGCAGCGCGACTTTGAGTTTGCTGTTCACCCCACGGTGTTGGCTGCGGCCGAGCTTCTCGGAGTTGACGAGGTGTACGCCATGGGTGGCGCGGGGGCCGTTGGTGCCTTGGCCCACGGCGTCTCTTCTCTCGGTCTTGATCCGGTCGACGTGATTACGGGACCGGGCAATATTTTTGTGGCCGCAGCAAAACGCCTCGTTCGCGGACTCGTGGGAATCGACTCAGAGGCGGGCCCCACAGAGATTTTGATCATTGCCGATGCCTCGGCAGACGCAGATTTCGTGGCCGCAGACTTGATTTCGCAGGCCGAGCACGACCCCCTGGCGGCCGCCGTTCTCGTCACGGATTCGCCGGAAATTCTCGATGCCGTTGCGGCCCGGGTGACATCGCTGGCTGCCCAAACGACACACAGCGCTCGCGTTGCCGAAGCGATGGCTGGGCCACAGTCGGCTTTGATTCTCGTAGACGACATGGCCCACGCTGTTGCGCTGAGCAACGCGCATGCGCCCGAACACCTCGAGGTGCACGTGGCGGATCCAGAAACTCTCGTGCCCCTCCTGGTCAACGCGGGCGCCATCTTTGTTGGCAATGACTCCCCGGTAAGCCTGGGCGACTATGCGGCGGGTTCAAACCACGTTTTGCCCACGCTGGGACAATCTCGCTTTTCGTCGGCACTGGGTGCGTACACGTTCCTCCGCGCCCAACAGATTGTTCGCTACGACGCGGTGGGCCTGGCCGGCGTCGCTCGTCACGTGCGCGCACTCGCCGATGCAGAGAACCTCCAAGCGCACGGCGACGCCGTTGACGCGCGAACGGTTCGGGGGCACTGACATGTTCTGCCCCTTCTGTCGCCATTCGGATTCGCGCGTGATTGATTCGCGCACCTCGGACGACGGCCTGTCGATTCGCCGCCGCCGCCAGTGTCCAGAGTGCTCGGGTCGTTTCAGCACGCTCGAGACGGCCAGCCTCTCCGTGATCAAGCGCTCGGGTGTGGTTGAGGCGTTTAGTCGCGAGAAAGTGGTCGCCGGTGTTCGCAAAGCGTGTCAGGGGCGCCCCGTCACCGATGCGGATTTGGCAACACTGGCCCAGAAGGTAGAAGAAGCCATCAGAGCCACCGGTGCGTCGCAGATTGAAGCAAACGAGATCGGCCTTTCCGTTCTTCCGCCCCTCAAGGATCTCGATGAGGTTGCCTATCTGAGGTTTGCGAGCGTGTACCAGGCGTTCGACTCGCTGAACGATTTTGAGGCCGCTGTCGCTGTTCTCCGGGCCGATCGCGAGCGGGCTGCACAATCCGTGACCGAAGATCCGAATTCGGGCGCCTGATGACGCAGCACTCGACTCACAGGATTCCGGGGTTTTACGGTTTTCTGTTTCGTTCGGTTTTCTCCCGCATTGACCCCGAGCGCGCCCATCACCTCGCGATGCCGATTAT
>JBIIKT010000027.1:0-8143 GCA_044233055.1 Microbacteriaceae bacterium | reverse complement strand
CGAGACCGGTTGCGTCGTTGACCGCATTCTCGACTGCGTCTTGCACGATCTGCTCGGCGCTGCACGCCGCAAGAGTGGGGGCGACGCCCAGCACGAGTGCTCCGGCAAGCGCGAGAGTGACGATTCGACGAGTTGTGGCCATGACAGTGTTCCTCCGTGTGAGCGAAGATTTCCCCGAAAAAGTGGAGCTGCTCCGATATGCCTAGGATACCCGTCGGCGAAGACAAGGCCGGCGAGGGTTCAGCCAAATAACAGCAAAGATGAAATAAATCTTGCCCTAGGCCGAAGCATCCTGCTTCTTGAGCCGGCTGGTGAGGCGCGCGCGCTCCGAGGCATCGAGGGCAACCTTGCGGATGCGCACGATTTCGGGCGTGACCTCAACGCATTCGTCTTCGCGGGCAAATTCAAGACACTCCTCGAGGGAGAGCTGGCGCGAGGGCGTCATCGACTCGAACGTGTCCGAGGTGGACTGGCGCATGTTCGTGAGCTTCTTCTCTTTGGTGATGTTCACGTCCATGTCGTCGGAGCGCGAGTTCTCGCCCACCACCATGCCCTCGTAAACTTCGTCGCCGGGCTCCACGAAGAACGACATGCGCTCCTGCAGGCCGATGATGGCGAACGGCGTGACGGATCCGGAGCGGTCCGAGACAATCGATCCGTTTTGACGCGTCACAATCTGACCGGCCCACTCCTCGTAGCCGTGAGAGATAGCGTTGGCAATTCCCGTTCCGCGGGTGGTGGTGAGAAATTCGGTTCGGAAACCAATGAGTCCGCGCGAGGGCACGATGAACTCCATGCGCACCCAGCCCGTGCCGTGGTTGACCATCGACTCCATGCGGCCCTTGCGGCTGGCGAGCAGCTGCGTGACAGCACCGAGGTGCTCTTCGGGAACATCGATGGTCAGGTGCTCGTAAGGTTCGTGCGTCTTGCCGTCGACCTTGCGGGTAACCACCTGGGGCTTACCCACGGTGAGCTCGAAGCCCTCGCGACGCATGTTCTCCACGAGAATGGCCAGTGCCAGCTCGCCGCGACCCTGAACCTCCCACGAGTCGGGGTTTCCGATGTCGACGACCTTGAGCGAGACATTACCCACGAGCTCCCGATCGAGACGGTCCTTGACCATGCGGGCGGTGAGCTTGTGACCCTTGACCTTGCCCACGAGCGGTGAAGTGTTGGTGCCGATGGTCATCGAGATGGCGGGGTCGTCGACCGTAATGGCTGGCAGTGGGCGGATGTCATCCGGGTCAGCGAGCGTCTCGCCAATCGTGATCTCGTCGAAGCCAGCGACGGCAACGATGTCGCCGGGTCCGGCAGACTCGGCCGGGTAGCGGTCGAGCGCCTTGGTCTTGAGAAGTTCGGTCACGCGCACGTTGCTCACATCGCCGTTGTGGCGAACCCAGGCAACGGTCTGGCCCTTTTTGAGCTCACCGTTGAAGATGCGCAGCAGAGCGAGGCGGCCGAGGAACGGCGAGGCGTCCAGGTTGGTAACGTGCGCCTGCAGGGGCGCCTCGTCGTCGTAGCTGGGGGCCGGAATGTGCTGCAGGATGGCCTCGAACAAGGGCTCGAGGTCATCGTTGTTGGGCAGCGAGCCGTTCTCCGGCTTGGCGTGACTCGCAGCGCCGGCGCGACCCGAGGCGTACACCACGGGAACGTGAAGCGCGGCATCAAGGTCGAGGTCCGGATAGTCTTCGTGCAGGTCTGACGCTAGACCGAGGAGCAGGTCCTGGCTCTCGCTCACCACTTCGTCGATGCGGGCATCGGGTCGGTCGGTCTTGTTGACGAGAAGCACAACGGGCAACGAGGCCTCGAGAGCCTTGCGCAGCACAAAGCGCGTCTGCGGCAGCGGGCCCTCGCTGGCATCCACCAGCAAGACGACGCCGTCCACCATCGACAGACCGCGCTCCACCTCGCCACCAAAGTCGGCGTGGCCGGGAGTGTCAATCACGTTGATCGTGATGGGCCCGTTGGTGGCGTGCTTGCCCGAGTACTCAATGGCCGTGTTCTTGGCCAGGATGGTGATTCCCTTTTCGCGCTCAAGGTCGTTGGAGTCCATCATGCGATCTTCGGCGCTGAAGTGCGCGTCGAACGAGTTGGTCTGCTTAAGCATGGCATCGACCAGAGTGGTCTTACCGTGGTCTACGTGCGCAACAATGGCAACGTTGCGTAGATCAGATCGGGTGGCGATGGCCATGCCAATACGTCCTTATTTTGCGGTTCGGCCCTCTCTCCGTGTGCGCTGTGCGACGGGATCGGGAACGGGGACAGCAGCGATGAGCTGCTGGGTGTAGGGGTCTTGTGGTTTTCGCAGAATTGCGTCCTTGGCACCCTGCTCCACAATCTTACCCCGGTGCATCACTACGATCCGGTCAGCGAGCTCGTCGATGACCGCCAGATCGTGGCTGATGAACAGGCACGCAAAGCCAAAACGCTTCTGTAACCCTTGCAAAAGCTCGAGAAAACGGGCCTGAACCGATACATCGAGGGCACTCGTGGGTTCGTCCGCAACAAGCAAATCGGGTGCGAGCGCGAGCGCTCGCGCAATGCCCACGCGCTGGCGTTGGCCCCCCGAGAGCTCGTGCGGGTACCGATTCCGGTAGGAAACCGGAAGCTCTACTTGGTTCAACAGTTCCTCGACACGGCGATCAAGCTCGCGTCCCTTCGCCTCGCGGGCCAGGAACAGGGGCTCACCGATACTCTCTCCAATCGGCCAGCGCGGATTCAGCGAAGAACCCGGATCCTGAAACACAATGCCCGTTTTGCGGCGAACCGGGCGCAAACCCTTAGCGCGAGCCCGGGTGATATCCACACCCACAACCGACAGCGATCCCTCCGTGACCGGCAATAGCCCCACGGCGGCTCTGCCCAGAGTGGTCTTGCCCGAACCCGATTCCCCCACGAGGCCCACGGTCTCACCGGGGAAGACGTCGAAGGTGATGCCCTCGGCCGCCCGGAAGGCCGGCACTCGCCCGCGTTTGGCGTACTCGATGGCAACATCCCGAAAACTCAGGGCGGGTATGCGTGCGGCCGGTTCCGGCTCCCGGACGTCGACCACGGGACGATCCCCGGCCGTGAGCAACTTGGGCACCGCCGCGAGCAGGGACTTCGTGTAGGGGTGCTTCGGGCTGCGGAAGATGTCGAGTGTGTCGCCGACCTCGACAGTGGCACCGTCTTTCATCACGACGACGCGATCGGCCATGTCGGCCACCACTCCCATGTCGTGAGTGATGAGGATGATGCCGGAATCGATACGGTCGCGAAGCGAACGCAACAACTCGAGGATTTCTGCTTGGACCGTGACGTCGAGGGCGGTCGTTGGTTCATCCGCAATGAGGAGGACGGGATCGCACGCAATCGCCATGGCAATCATGGCTCGCTGTCGCTGTCCACCCGAGAGTTGGTGCGGAAACTTTCGGAACGAAGCGGCCGGGTTGGGCATCTCAACCTTGGCCAGCAGATCGATGGCACGGGCCTTCGCCTCGTTGGGCGTGAGGTCAAGATGCGCGCGCAAGACCTCAACGATTTGGAACCCCACCGTATAGACCGGGTTGAGCGCCGTCATGGGCTCCTGGAAAATCACGGCGATGTCATTGCCGCGAATCTCCCGGAGGTCGCGAGATCGGAGTCCGAGAATCTCTTTTCCGAGGAGCTTGACCGATCCGCTGGTCCGCGAGTTGTCGGGCAGCAGACCCAGCAGGGCCATCGCACTCGTGCTCTTACCCGAACCGGACTCGCCTACGATCGCGAGTGTTTCGCCACGCGCCACCTCGAACGACACGTGCGTGGCGGCCGGGTAAAGCTGACCGTCCACCCAAAAATCGACACAGAGATCGGTGACCTGCATCACCTTCTCAGACTTATGCGCGGTTGCCATTCGGCTCACCGCCTCTCTCGTGTGTCATGCTGACTTGGTGCAACAGCCCCGAGTGGTCTTTCGACCCGCCTTCGGCAGAGTCCTCACCGTCGTGGTGGTTGCGCTGTTGTTGACCGCCGTGGGTGGATTCATCTACACCGCAGACGTCACCGGCGCGCTGCACTTCGGACCCTTGCTCGCTTTCGTGGGCTACGGCACGTGGCTGCTCTACTGGCGACCGGCCGTGGTAGTTGATTCGGCACACCTCATCGTGATCAATGTGGGTCGCACCTGGGCGATTCCCTTCGCCTGCCTGACCTCTGTGGAAACGCGTTACGCGCTGGCCGTGACCACCACGGCAGGAAAAGTGACCGCTTGGGCGGCTCCCGCGCCGGGTCGTCACCAGACCCTGAGCCTGAGCCTCGCCGACTTTCGAAGCCTGCGCCGGGGGCGCCAACAGGAAAGCGTTCGTCCCGGCGATGCGCCGAACACGGAGAGCGGCTCGGTGGCCTTTGTGGTGCGACGTCGTTGGCAGGATGCCCTGGACAATCCCTCCGCGGGTCCCGCTGCTCAGGTGACGACCCGCTGGCACATCGTATCGCTCGCCGTCTCGGCGGTTCTGCTGGTGCTCGCCGTGGTGGGCGTGGCCACTGCTTAGCCGCACCGTCTCGCGCCTCACGAGGATCCCACCTTGGTCGCACGGGCCATGTGCCGGGCTGTGGGCATGCGCTTCTGCCTCGGGTCAAAGGCGTCGCGCAGTCCGTCACCGATGAAGTTCACGCACAGGGCGATGGCAATGATGAACACGCCCGGCCACCAAAAGAGCCATGGGCGCGTGGCGAAGGCCACCTGATTCTCGCTGACAATCTTTCCGAGCGACGTGTCGGGAGCCTGAACACCGTAGCCCAAGAAACTGAGGCCGGTTTCGATGAGGATGGCCGATGCCATGAGCAGCGTGGCGTTGACGATGATAACGCCCATGGCGTTCGGCAGAATGTGCCGGAAGATGATCCGGCCGTCACCGGCTCCGGCCACCCGAGCGGCATCAACAAACTCGCGTTCGCGCAGTGACAGGAACTCTCCGCGCACGAGTCGCGCCAAACCGGTCCAGACCACGGCACCGAGAATCAGGGCCAGCACGGGTGCACCGGCGATACCTACGGTGCGTCCCAAAACGGCACCGATCACGATCACGGGAATGGTGATGACCACGTCGGTGAAGCGCATGAGGGTTCCATCGATGCCACCGCGGTAGTAGCCCGACACCGCCCCGACCACCGTGCCGAGGACCGTTCCGATAAATCCCACGATGACCATGATCATGAGTGACTGCTGAGCACCCCGCATGACGACGGCAAAAATGTCGCGGCCGATCTCGTCCTGACCAAACGGGTGGTTGCCCAGCGTGAAGCGCGCGAAATCGATCGTGGGCATGCCACCGTTTTCAATGGCTACGGCCGTGACCCAGTTGTACTGCCACCAACCGCCCACTTGCCAGTCGCCGATCACAAATCCCACCGACGTAAACGCCAGCAGCACAATGAACACGAGCACGACGAGCGAAATCATGGCGCCGCGATGACGGAAGAAACGTCGGCGAACAATCTGAGCCTGACCCAGTCCCTCGATTTCTTTGAGGGCGATGGCGTTTTCGTTGGTCTCCTCAGCGATGCTCGGCGCCGGCTCGGGCATCGGGGGTCTCGTTCCGCGCGTCATGACAGCCTGATTCGCGGGTCAAGGCCGGCATACACAATGTCAGCAAGAAGATTGAAAAGAATGGCGAGCGACCCCGTGACGAGAAAGAAAGCCATGACGGGATTGGGATCCACATTGTCTAACCCGTATTGGAAGAGGGCTCCCATCCCCTTCCATCCGAACACGCGCTCGGTGATCACCGCGCCACCAATGATTCCGCCGATATCAAACGCCACGATGGTCGCAATGGGAATGAGCGCGTTGCGGAAGCCGTGTCGAACCACCACAGTGCGCTCGGACAGACCCTTGGCACGTGCGGTGCGAATGTAGTCCTGGTTCATGACCTCGAGCAGGCTGGCACGCGAATAACGCGTGTAACCGGCAAACGAGATCAAAATCAGGGCGATGGTGGGCAGCAGGAGGTGCGTGAAGGTGTCCACCATGTGCACCCACATGGTGCCCTCGAGACCCGGTGTCATGGCGCCAATCGTGGCGATGGGGCGGCCCTTGACGCGTTCGGATCCGGCAAAGTCATCCCACACGTACATCATGCGGTCGACCGTAATGAGGAAGCCCATCAGGAGGCCCACAATGGCCGCCGTACGTGCCACGGGCAGACGTTCGGGCTTGCCCATGAACCAGCCGATGAAGAAGCTCGCGGCAACCGTGACCACGGCCAGCAACGCAAAACTCCACGGCTCGAGGTAAAACGAGAAGCCGTACAAGAACGGAAAGTAGATGGCACCGCCCACGGCGACAACAATGAGCGAGGCATAGAGCGCGCGACGATTACGGAGGCCCGTTGAAATAGCCGTCACGCCAAACGCTATGGCGGCACCGGTCACCAGCAGACCGACAATGCCGATGTGCGGGTAGGTGAACCAATTGGACAGCTTGATGTACATCAACATGCTGGCCGAGGCGACCAGGGCGATGAGAAAAGTCCAGAGTCGCGCGCGTCCCCGCCACGGAAGCACGAGCATCCAGAAGAGACCCAATAAGGGAGCCGCCACCGCGATAAACCACCACGGTATGTCGGGGGCCGCGAGGAAGTCGTTGAACCCGATGGCCAGGTACTGCTTGAGCAGCACGGCCACCCAGAAGATAGGCAGCGAGAAGAACAGGAACGAGATGAACGTGACCCCGTAATCGTAAGAGCTGTACTGGCGCAGCGCGGTGGTGATACCCACGACCAGACCAAGAATGATGGCCACAATGGCGGCAATCGTCACCAGCTGCAGCGTCGAGGATGCGGCCTGAGCGAGAAGAACGCTGACCGGTTGATTCTGAATGGTGACGCCGAGGTCACACTGGCCAATGAAGCACTTGCCCACGCCGCCCAACCAGATGAAATACCTGAGGTAGACGGGAACGTCGAGATTAAGCAGAGCTGTTCGCGAAGCGATGAGCTGCGCCTTCTGCGGCGAGGTGCTGGTGCGCAGGTCGGCGAGCGGGTCACCCGAGAGCGCGGTGAGCACGTACATCAGGTACGTGGCAGCTAAGAAGATGAGGAGAGAGATGCCGAGGCGACGCACAACAAACGAAATCATTCGTGCACATCCTCTCCGGTGAGTCGTCCCATGCTAATGGGAAGAACGCTGTGGGCGTCGAGGCGGGTGCCTCGACGCCCACAGGCCGTTCGTGGTGGTCATCCGTTACCTAGGAAACGGGCGCCCACTCCCAAATGTTCCAGAAGAACGTGGGGGCCAGCGGCGACTGCGAGACGTTCGCAATCTTGGTCTGGTCGTAGGCAGTGACGGCAGGGAACTGGAAGACCGTGACTCCGTAGAAGTCCGACCAGAGCAGCTTGTCGATTTCCTGCTGCAGAGTAATCTGCTTAGCGGGATCGAACTCAGCATCGAGCTGCTCGAGCAGCGCGTCAACCTCGGGGTTGCTGTAGTAGTTGAGGTTGTTGATGCCGTCCGTCTTGAACGTCGGGCTGCTGTTGGTCACACCGAGGCTGGTCGACTGCCATCCGAACAGCGAGGCGTCGTAAGCACCCGGTGTACCGAGGAGTCCACCCCACTCTTCGCTCGAGCAGTCGGTGACGTTGAATCCGGCGAGCGCACCCGACTGCTGAATGAGTGCAAACTCGTTGGCGCGACGAGGGTTCGTCGAGCTGAAGAGCATGCAGACCTCAGGGTTGGTCACACCCGACTCAGCGATGAGCGCCTTGGCGCCCTCGATGTCAACCTCGGCGTAAGCGGCAGAGCCGTTGTTTGCCACCGAGTCGTCGTATCCTGCAGCGCCCGGAAGGAACAGCTGCGAATTACGCACCTGAGCATTCGCGTTCAGGGGCACAATCAGCTTCTCCACGATGTCGGCGCGAGGAATGATTTTCATGAACGCCTCGCGGAGCTTGGGGTTGTCCATGGTTCCGCTCTTACCGTTGGCGAACTGAAGGTCGATGTGCTCGTAGGTGCCCTCGTCTCCGAAGAGCGTGGTCACGTCGAGCGCGTTCAGAGCCTCCGCCACATCGGCCGTGGCCTGGGGCGAGATAATCTGAACTTCACCGTTCTGAAGTGCCTGAACCGATGCCATCGGGTCGGTGATGAAACGAACCGAGATCTCTTCAACCTTCGGCTTGTGCGCACCGGA
>JBIIKT010000026.1:0-8238 GCA_044233055.1 Microbacteriaceae bacterium | reverse complement strand
TATTCGTATGGCCTGGCACAGCGCCGGCACCTACCGCACGGCCGATGGCCGCGGTGGCGCGGGCATGGGACTTCAGCGTTTCGCCCCTCTCAACAGCTGGCCCGACAACGTGAACCTCGACAAGGCGCGTCGTCTGCTCTGGCCGGTCAAGAAGAAGTACGGCAACAAGATTTCGTGGGCCGACCTCATGATCCTGGCCGGCAACTGCGCCCTCGAAGACATGGGCCTCAAGACCTTCGGCTTCGCTGGCGGTCGCGCCGATGTGTGGGAGCCCGACACCACCTACTGGGGCAAGGAATCCGAGTGGCTCGCCGACGAGTCGCGCTATTCGGGCGAACGTGACCTCGAGAACCCGCTCGCTGCCGTGCAGATGGGTCTCATCTACGTGAACCCCGAAGGCCCGGCCGGCAAGCCCGATGTTCTGGGGTCAGCTCGTGACATTCGCGAGACGTTTGGCCGCATGGCCATGAACGACTACGAGACCGTGGCGCTGATTGCCGGAGGACACACCTTCGGTAAAGCACACGGTGCCGCAAACCCCGACAAGTACGTTGGCCCCGCGCCCGAGGGTGCACCCCTCGAGCAGGCTGGCCTCGGCTGGGCTAACAGCATGGGCACCGGAAACGGCGAAGACACCATCTCGAGCGGACTCGAGGGTGCCTGGACCCCCACCCCCACCACGTGGGACAACAGCTACTTCGAGACCCTGTTTGGCTACGAGTGGACAACCACCACGAGCCCGGCCGGAGCCATCCAGTGGATTCCCACCGACGGTGCCGCCGCGGACGCCGTGCCGGATGCGCACAACGCAACCAAGACGCACGCGCCCATCATGTTCACCACCGACCTGGCGCTGCGCGAAGATCCCATCTACGAGCCCATTTCGAGGCACTTCCTCGAGAACCCGGCCGAGTTTGCCGACGCCTTTGCTCGTGCGTGGTTCAAGCTCATGCACCGCGACATGGGTCCCGTCTCGCGCTACCTCGGCGCTGAGGTGCCCACCGAAAGCCTCATTTGGCAGGATCCGGTTCCGGCCGTCGACCACGCGCTCGTCACCGACGCTCAGGTTGCCGACATCAAGAAGAAGATCGCTGGCCTCGGCCTGAGCGTAGGTCAGCTGGTGGCAACGTCGTGGGCCTCGGCCGCATCGTTCCGCGGATCCGACAAGCGCGGTGGTGCCAACGGTGCCCGCATTCGCTTGGAACCCCAGCGCTCGTGGGCTGCCAACAGCCCCGACCACCTGAACAAGGTGCTCTCGGCTCTTGAGGGTCTGCACGCTGAGCTCAACTCTGCCGGCACCGCGATATCGCTCGCCGACCTGATTGTGCTCGCCGGCGGCGTAGGAATTGAGATGGCTGCCGAGAAGGCGGGTACGCCCGTAACGGTTCCGTTCACGCCTGGCCGCACCGACGCCAGCCAAGAGATGACCGACGTCGAGTCGTTCGCCCTGCTCGAGCCCGCGGCAGACGGCTTCCGAAACTACGCAAAATCTGATCTCACACAGTCGGCTGAGTACCACCTCATCGACCGCGCCGAGCTTCTGGGCCTCACGGCACCGGAGATGACGGTGCTCGTGGGCGGCCTGCGCGTTCTGAACGCCAACACGGGTCACTCATCGGTGGGTGTTCTCACCTCGCGCCCCGAAACCCTCACCAACGACTTCTTCGTTGCTATCACGGATTCCGACCTCGTGTGGAACCCCCAGGGCACCGACGGCGAGTCGTTCGAGGGCGTCGATCGTGCCTCGGGCGCAAAGAAGTGGGATGCCAGCCGCGTCGACCTGGCGTTTGGTTCGAACTCCGAGCTTCGCGCACTCTCCGAGGTCTACGCGAGTGACGATGCCAACCAGAAGTTCGTTCACGACTTCGTTGCCGCTTGGACCAAGGTGATGATGAACGACCGCTTCGACGTTCGTTAGGTCGTTTCCGCAATCTCAAAATTGCCCCAGACAAAAAGCTCCGGCCCTCAGGATTACCTGAGGGCCGGCCCTTTTTTTACGTCTTGCGAACTACTTCTTGGTCACGGTGGTCTTCGAGAGCATCCGCCCGAGGGGTTCAATCCGCGCAGGAACTGCCGAGGACCAGCATCCGCAACGAATCAATGAGAAAAGTAACTATTGTGTTTCTCAACGAATTTCCCGGCTAGCATTGCCGAGACGAGAGTTGTGACATGCATCGCATTTCGGGCGTCACTGAAAGGGATTTTGTTCCATGGAGAACAAGGGCATTGGGTCGTGGGCCACACGCCGTCGCGTCAAGTCGGCGGGTAAAACGGCCTTCATCTTTAACGATGACATCACCACCTACGACGAGTTTTACGTGCAGGTCAACCAACTCGCCCACGCACTCCGCGGCGCCGGAATTACCTCGGGTACGCGCGTGGCATACCTCGGAGAGAACCACCCCAGCTTTCTCGTCACGTTCCTGGCCACCACCCAGATCGGCGCCATCTTCGTTCCGCTCAACACGCGCCTCGCCCCCGCCGAGGTGTCGTACGCGTTAGACGACAGCGGAGCCAGTCTGCTCATCCACTCGAGTGCTCTGGCACACCTCGCCGTGCAGGGTTCGGCCGGAATGCCGTTACGTCTGGTGCAGGCGGATGGCGAACCCCACGAAGCCGGCGCCACCACGCTTGCCGCATTTACCGAGGGTGCATCGGTCGAGTTCATTGATGAGCCCGTGCAGCTGCGTGACCCGGCTCTGATTCTGTACACGTCGGGCACAACCGGACACCCCAAGGGTGCCGTGCTCACGCACGAGAACTTCCTCTGGAATACGTTCAACGCCATCGTGGACTTCGACATCACCTCGAAGGAAATGTCCCTGATGATCTCGCCGCTGTTCCACGTGGCCTCACTCGGCATGGGCGCCCTGCCCATGCTCATCAAGGGCGGCACCATCGTGCTCGAGGCAGGGTTCAATCCTGAGCGTGCCCTCATGCTGATTGAGAAGTACGGAATCACCATGCTCAGCGGTGTGCCCACCACCTACCAAATGATGTGCGAGCACCCCAACTGGGCCACGACTAATCTGTCGACCGTGCATCACATGACCTGCGGTGGATCGGCCGTGCCCGCGCGCGTGCTCGACGCCTACGAATCCCGCGGTCTGGCCTTCACGCTTTCCTACGGCATGACCGAATCGTCACCGGGGGCCACGAGCATGCCGCCGGCCTATAGCCGTGCCAAAGCTGGCTCGTCGGGTCTGCCCCACTACTTCGTCGACATGCGCATTCGCGCCGAAGACAACACGGAGGCGCCCGTGGGTGAGGTGGGCGAGATTCAGTTGCGCGGCCCCAACGTGATTGCCGAGTACTGGAACAAGCCCGAAGCCAGCCGCGACTCCTTTGTTGACGGTGACTGGTTCAAGACCGGCGACATGGGCTACGTCGACACCGACGGCTTCTTGTTCGTGGCCGACCGCATCAAGGACATGATCATCTCCGGTGGCGAGAACATCTACCCCGCGGAAATCGAGCAGATCATTTTTGAGCTTGATGGCGTCACTGGCGCCGCACTCATTGGCGTGCCCGACGACAAGTGGGGCGAAGTGCCGTGGGCGATCCTCACCATGGCGGGCGGCGCAACGGTGACTCTCGAGCAGGTGCGCGACCACCTCACCAACCGAGTGGCGCGCTACAAGATGCCTAAGAACGTGATTGTGATCGACGAGTTTCCGCGCACCGCCAGTGGCAAGATTCGCAAGGCCGATCTGCGCAAGCGTTTCGCTTAGTTGGTTGAGTAGGCCGCAGGCCGTATCGAAACCGCACGTGGCTTCGATACGTCGCTTCGCGACTACTCAGCCAACGGCGCTGAGTTGGCGAGTGGCTTCGATACGTCGCTTCGCGACTACTCAGCCAACGGCGCTGAGTTGGCGAGTGGCAAGGTGACCGCGCGGATGAGTGTGTTCCACGCTTCCGGTTCGACCTTGGTGATGGCTACGTCGTCAACGGCACGCCCCAGCGTGTAGGCCTGCAGGAAAACAGCGATGGCTCGAGAATCCAGGTCTTTGCGAATCCAGCCCTTTACTTTGGCAACCTCAACCGCGTCTACCAGAGTGTTGGTCAGACGTTCCTGCTCAACTGACAGGAGGGCACGAAAGCGCTCATTGGAGTGTGCCATGCCCAATTCGCGCGCACGTTCGGCTCGTCGGTGCGCACGTTCAGGGTGTTGGGCATCCGCCGACATTTCGTACATCCGGTCGAAGAACTCGGTGGCCGAGGTGGAGGTGGCCGTGATGTCCCCAATGACTGCGTTCGAATAGTCAACGCCGGCAGTGAAGCGGCGAACCAGCGTGGCTTCGATCAGGGCCGGAAAGTCGCCAAAGTGGTGATACAGCGAGCCGCGGGCAACACCCGAGGCGGACAGAACGTCTTCGACGAGAATGTGCTGAGGGTGCGCGCCGTCGAGCATGTCGGAGACCGTGTTGATGAGTCGGTCCTTAGTGGATAAACCCTGTTGTGCCATGGAATCCATCATAGAAGAATCCGGCACGTGTTTTTGGCCTAACGTCCCATAAGGCGTCAGAAACCACTATGTGCCGAGAGAAATCACCGCGCGGGCAGGGCTAAAGCGTGATTTTACTGAGGAGTCTGCGCAAATCGTCACGCTCATCGGCCGACAGGGCAGCGAGCGACTCTGCTTCAGTTTCGAGCGCCACGGTGCGAGCGCGTGCATACACCTTCTGTCCGCCGGCAGTGGCCACAATCACGTTGGTTCGTCGGTCGCTGGGGGCGGGTTGGCGTTCAACCAGCTCTGCCTTTTCGAGTTGATCCACGAGCGCCACAATCTGGCTGGCATCGAGCGACAAGAACTCGGCGAGTTCGCGCTGCGTGGGTTCGAGACCGCTGGCGGCCAGCGACAAAACGGCGTAGCTCCGCGCCTTAAGGCCCAGGCCGAGCAAACGACTGTTGGCATGGCCGGTTCCGGTGGCGCGCGCACGGGCGAGCAGAAACTCCGTCTCGTGCGCGAGCTCCGAAGAACCAAAACGAGAAATGTCAGACTTTGCCATCGTTCTCCCTCTCGCTCGCTCTCTAGGTTGCACTCGCCCGGTATTTAGTTGAAACTATAAACCATTGACACTTTAAAGTAATCCAAGGAGAACCATGTCACTCGCAGGCAAAGTCGCCGTTGTCACGGGAAGCGGTCAGGGCCTCGGCCTCGCCTACGCGCAGGAGCTCGCCGCTCAGGGCGCAGCCATCGTCGTTAACGACGTTAACGCTGAGGTGGCCAGTGCCGCCGTTGCCAGCATCGTCGATGCCGGCGGAAAGGCCGTGGCCGTAGTGGCCGCCGTGGGCTCCACCGAAACGGCAAAGAAGCTCGTTGACACAGCAGTGGCGGAATTCGGTCGCCTCGACATCATGGTCACCAATGCGGGAATCCTGCGCGACACCGTGCTGTGGAAGATGTCGGACGACGACTTCGACGCCGTGATCAACGTGCACCTCAAAGGAACGTTCACGTGCGTTCGTGAGGCAGCCATCTACATGCGCGATAACGAGATTGCCGGCCGCATTATCTGCATTGGATCGCCCACCGGACAGCGTGGAAACTTTGGCCAGACAAACTATGCCGCGGCCAAGGCAGGAATCGTGGGCATGGTGCGCACCTGGGCGCTCGAGCTCAAGAAGGCGGGCATCACCGTCAACGCCGTGATTCCCGTGGCCGCCACCGCGATGACCGCCACGGTCCCCTACTTTGCTGCCGCGATCGAAGCCGACGCCAAGGGCGAGAGCATGCCCGACTTCTTCCGCAAGACACTGGGCTTTGGCACCAGTGCCGACGTGGCCCCCCTCGTGGCTTTCCTCGCCTCCGAGGAGGCTTCCGCCCTCACGGGACAGGCCATCGGCATCGGTGGCGATCGCCTGCAGGTGTACACGCACCCGGAGGCCGCTATCACCGAGTACCACGAGGGTGGCTGGTCTTACACCGACCTGATTGCAGCGTTTGGCGGACCTCTCGCCGGATCGGCACAGTCGGTGGGCGAGCGCCTGCCACCGCTGCCCGAAGACCTCGTTCGCGAGCCTGCCAAGTAGTCGACGTGCGTTACGAACTCAATCTTGATGTGGCCAGCCTCACGGCCATCGACACACACGTGCACGTGGAGGTTGATGACCACGGCCACAACGCCCTCACCGACGATCTGGTTGAGGCGGCCAGCAAGTACTTCAAGACCGACGGCCCCAGGCCCACACTCGACGACATTGCTGCGCTCTACCGCGAGCGCAAAATGGCGGCCGTGGTCTTCACTGTTGATGCCACCACCGCGCTCGGTCACTCCCCCAACTCCACCGAGGAGATTGTGGCTGGTGCGATTCGCAACAGCGACGTGTTGATTCCGTTTGGCTCAGTTGATCCGCTTCAAGGTTCGCGCGCGGTCGACCGCGCAAAGGATCTGTTCGAGACCTACGGCGTTCGCGGGTTCAAGTTCCACCCCACGCTGCAGAACTTCGACCCGAGCGACGAAGCCTTCTCACCGCTGTTTTCGGTGATTGACGAGATGGAGGTGCCCATCATCTTCCACACGGGACAGACGGGCATTGGCTCGGGACTTCCCGGTGGTCGCGGACTTCGCCTGTCGCTGTCCAACCCCATGCTGCTCGACGACCTCGCCGCGCGTTTTCCCGCGCTCAATATCATTATGGCTCACCCGTCAGTGCCCTGGCAGGATGAGGCGTTGGCCGTGGCCACCCACAAGTCGAATGTGTGGATTGACCTGAGCGGATGGTCACCCAAGTACTTCCCCGAGAACCTGGTGCGGCACGCAAATTCGATCCTGCAGAACAAGGTGCTTTTCGGCTCCGACTTCCCGCTCATCACCCCCGACCGCTGGCTGGGCGACTTTGCCAACCTCACCCTGAAAGACGAGGTGCGCCCCAAGATTCTCAAGGAGAATGCGGTTCGGCTTTTGGGTCTGGGCTAGTGAGCGATCTCTATCCCGTGAGCGATCCGCTCAACTTTGCCGACGTGCTCACTCCTGCAGAACAGTCGGCCATCCGCCGACTGCGGGCCACGCTCGAGACGAAGGTCAAGCCGCTCGTCAATGAGTACTGGGCGCGCGACGAGTTTCCCGCGCAGATTGTTCCCGACCTCGTGGGGCTTCGCATGATGAACCCCACCGAGCTTGTCGCCGTCGGCGAGACACCCGGCCACCTGTTTGCCGGGTTTCGCACGTTTGAGCTTGCGCGGTGCGACACATCAATCGCCACGTTCTACAACGCGGTCGCCGGGCTCTTTCGCGCCACCATCACCCTCGGCGGTTCGCCTGAGCAGGTGGCCGCCTGGGATCCGCTGGTTCAGTCGTTTGAGATGTTCGGCGTGTTTTGTCTCACCGAACCCGAGCACGGCTCCGACATCGCCCGTGGACTCTCGACCACTGCCACGCGCACGGGAGACACCTGGACCATCAACGGCGCCAAGCGCTGGATTGGTGGGGCGGGAATGGCTAACACGCTTGCCGTGTTTGCCCGTGACACCGCGGACGGCGAGGTCAAGGTTTTTCTCGTACCCCAGGACGCCCCCGGGGTGACGCTCACCAAGATGGAAGGCAAGATTGCCCTGCGGATCATGCAGAACTTTGACATCATGCTCAACGATGTTCAGGTGAGCGACGACACTCGGCTGGCCAACGTGAACTCGTTCGCCGATGTGGCCCGGTTGCTGGGAAATACCCGCTCGATTGTGGCGTGGATTGCGTGCGGCGCCATGGCCGGTGCCTACGAGGCAGCCGTTCGGTACACCACCGAGCGTGATCAGTTTGGCAAGAAGATCGCGCACTTTCAATTGGTGCAGGAAAAGTTGGCGGCCATGCTGGCGAATGTCACGGCATCGCTGGCCATGACCGTGCGGCTCGCTCAGCGAGAAGCCGCCGGTGCCTACACCGATGAGAACTCAGCGATGACGAAGATGTTCACGAGCCTCAAACTACGTGAGACGGTGGCGCTGGCCCGCGAGGTCGCCGGCGGAAACGGCATCCTCCTCGAAAACGATGTGGCCCGATTCTTTGCCGACGCCGAGGCGGTTTACTCCTACGAGGGCACGCACGAGATCAACAGTCTCGTGGTCGGCCGTGCCATCACCGGCAAGGGCGCCTTCGTCTAGCCTCGATTCTTTTTCACACCCCAACAAACAGAAAGAGAAATCATGACCACTTCCGTTACCTTTGCCGAACTCCGCGGCATGGAGGGCGCCGACCTCGGCTTCTCCGAATGGATCACCGTTGACCAAGACCGCATCAACAC
>JBIIKT010000025.1:0-8255 GCA_044233055.1 Microbacteriaceae bacterium | reverse complement strand
AGAGGGGGCGGAGATACGGATCAATCTTGTCGGTGAGTGTGCCGGGCAAGAAACCGAGGCGCTCCCCCGCCTCGACGGCCGGCCTGGTCAAGATGATGCGGTTGACCTCTTTGCGCTGCAGCGCAGCAACTGCCATAGCCATGGCCAGGTAGGTCTTCCCCGTTCCCGCTGGGCCGATGCCAAAGACAATCGTGTTCTCGCGAATTGCCTGCACGTACCGTTGTTGCCCCGGAGTCTTGGCGCGAATCGTCTTGCCGCGCGAGGACAGGATGACTTCGCCGATTCCTGCTTTCTCCGCGGGTGCTCGGTTTGCACCACGCGTGACGTCACCCTCGGTGAGGTCGATTCCGTCCCGTACCATTTGCACAAGCTCGGCAATCAAGAGCTGTGCGCGCTCAACCTCAGCGTCGCCCGCGCTCGTCGCGTCGGAGGTGAGGGTGATCTCGTTTCCGCGAACGTGTACCGAGACTCTCGGATACTCGCGCTGAAGGCGGGTCATCAGGCGATCCTGAGTGCCGAGGAGGCGCACCATCTCGATACCGGTGATCGTGACGGTTTGTGGCGTCACCGAGCTAGGCAAGCGCACCCTCCGAAAGGCCCCCGGCGAGGACGTGAGCGTGCACGTGGAATACGGTCTGCCCCGCGCTCTGACCAGAGTTGAACACCAGGCGATACTCTCCGTTGGCGTGTTCGGCAGCCAGTGTGGCAGCCACGGCAACCATCTCGGCCAGCAGCTGCGGGTCGCCCGTGGCAAGGTCGGTCACGTTGGAGTAGTCCTCAGTTTTGGGAATCACGAGAAGGTGAACGGGAGCCTGCGGTGCAATGTCCTCAATGGCGATGAGTCGTTCGTTCTGCCACACCACAGTTGCCGGGATTTCTCCCGCGATGATTCGACTGAAGATACTGGGTTCGCTCATTCTTCTATCGTAGGTCTAGGGCCAGCGGCCGGACAGCGTGGAGACAATACCCAGCGCGACGGGACCGGCGGTTGACGTGCGCAGCACGTTGTCGCCGAGTCGAACTATGGCGGCCCGGGCGCCAATGAAGGCCTCACGCTCTTCGGAGCTGAAGCCGCCCTCGGGCCCGACGACGAACACCGTCTGATGCGTCGCTTCTCCCGGCGTCGCGGCCCAGTCCACGTCGTGTGGAGATACTCCGGACGCATCCAATACGACGAGCCGCGTGTCGGGAAGAGCAATGAGATCGCTGGTCGTTGCCATCGAGCGCACTTCCGGAACCCACGCCCGGAGCGACTGTTTTGATGCCTCGCGAGCAATTGACTGCCAGCGGGCACGACCCTTGGTTTCTTTGGCGGAATCCCAGCGACTCACGCTGCGTGCCGCGGCGAACGGAATGATGGCGTCCACGCCCAGTTCGACCGCGGCCTCAACCGCCCGCTCATCCCGATCGGACTTGGCCAGCGCCTGGGCCAACACGAAAGCGTGCCGTGGCTCACTCTCCTCGCGCACGCTGGTGACCTCGAAGACCACGGCATCCTTAACGACGTCGCTCACGAGAACAGAGGCCATGAGTCCACGGCCGTTACCCAAGCTCACCAGCTCGCCGGCGCGCAATCGCGAAACTGTCGCCGCGTGACGACCTTCCGCCCCGCTCACGGTCACAACGTCGCCCACCGTGAGCGCCGTCAGCGTTTCATCGATAAAGAAGTGCGCCATGAGTGTGTCGATGCTGCTCTACAGGAATCGGTCGCGAAGTTTGGCGAACAGCCCCTGTTGGAACGACGCCAATACCGGCGGCTGTGGTTTGCGCGCCTCGGCGAACGCTGCAATCATCTGCTTCTCTTTGGACGAGAGCTTTGTGGGGGTGAGCACATGGAGTCCAACGCGGAGGTCGCCACGTCCGTTACCACGAAGTCGGCCAATGCCGCGATCCTTGATGACCAGCACGTCGGCGCTCTGTGCTCCGGGCTTGATATCCAGCGAGACAGGACCGTCGAGAGCGTCGAACGAAAAAGTTGTACCCAGCACGGCATCTGTCATGGAGATGTCTACCGTGCACAAGAGATCGTCCTTGAGTCGGCTGAACTTCTCGTTGTGTCGCACCGAGATCTCAATGTAGAGGTCGCCGTGTGGCCCACCGGCGGGCCCAACCTCGCCGCTTCCTGGCAGGTGCAGGCGCACACCCGTGTCGACACCGGCAGGCACATCGAGGGTAACTGTGCGGCGCGCGCGGACCCGGCCCAGACCCTGACACGACGTGCAGGGTGTGGCGATAATGGTGCCGAATCCGCGACAGGATCCGCAGGGTGACTGAGTCATCACGTTGCCGAGCAGGGACCGCACCGTACGGCTGATCGTGCCGCCACCGCCGCAGATGTCGCACGTGACGGGCGACGTACCCGGCTGACAGCAGGATCCGCCACAGGTTTCGCACAGGGCGGCCGTATCGAACTCAATCTCCC
The DNA here is from genome assembly GCA_044233055.1 of Microbacteriaceae bacterium. Classification (GTDB taxonomy): domain Bacteria; phylum Actinomycetota; class Actinomycetes; order Actinomycetales; family Microbacteriaceae; genus UBA963. Next base: position 5,833 of record JBIIKT010000025.1, on the reverse strand, counting down.
GCTCGACACCCGCGATGACGTCGGCCAAATCAACCTCGACACGCAACAGGGCATCTTGTCCCCGCTCACTTCGTGACCGAGGACCACGCGACGATTGCCCGCCGCCAAAGAACGTGGAGAAAATGTCGCCAAAGTCAGCGAACCCGCCACCGCCACCGCCGAAGCCGCCGTTATCGCCACCGCGGTCGTAGTTGTCCCGTGATACCGGGTCACTCAGGACCTCATAGGCGTGCGTCACCAGTTTGAAGCGCTCCTGGGCTTCGTCATCCGGGTTCACGTCGGGGTGAAGTTGCCGCGCGAGACGACGATAGGCCTTTTTGATGTCGTCGCTCGAGGCGTCACGCGACACGCCCAATACTTCGTAGTGATCTGCCACCGAAATTCTTTCCTGTGTCGTTGAGCGTCGGCCGGATTATGCGTCGAGGATGCGCGACAGGTAACTGGCCACCGCGCGAACCGCCGCCATGTTTCCGGAATAGTCCATGCGGGTGGGCCCAATCACACCCACTCGAGACACCTCGCCAGAGCTGGTGTATCCGCCTGCCACCAGGCTGGCCTCACGGAAGTCCTGCGACTCGTGCTCGGCGCCAATGCTGACGGCGACCTCTGACGCCTCGTGGCCCATTTCGGTGAGGAGTTTGAGCACGGTGACCTGTTCCTCGATGGCGTCGAGGAGCGGGTAGATGCTGCCATGAAAGTCGTTCTCGGTACGCACCAGATTGCCGGCTCCTGCCATCACCAGGCGTTGCTGCCGGTTTGCCGCCACCTGTTCGGCCAGGGCGGTGACCACGCGTGCCGACGCCTCGGAGAGGTCCGGAGCAACTTGGGGAGCCGCGGCCAGCGCGTCAGCAATCTCGCTCAGTTGCCGCCCAGCCACAGCCGAATTGATGCGGGATCGGAGTTGGGTAATCTCCTCCTCCGAGAGATTGCGCTCGGTTTCTACCGTACGCTGCTCCACCCGACCGCTGTCGGTAATCAGTACGCTCATGAGTCGCGAGTTGCCCATGGCAACCAGTTCCACGTGCTTGACGCGTGCCCCGCTGAGAGAGGGATACTCCACCACGGCCACCTGATTGGTGAGTTGCGCAAGGAGTCGCACGGTGTGCGCGAGGAGGGCATCGATGTCGTCGGATTCGTTGAGCACGCGCTCGATGGCGAGGCGTTGCGCACCGCTGAGTGTCTTGACGTCGGAGAGGTTGTCGACAAAGACGCGGTATCCCCTATCGGTGGGGATGCGTCCGCTCGACGTGTGTGGGGCGGTGATGAGTAGTTCGTCTTCGAGCAGGGACATATCGTTGCGGATGGTAGCCGCCGATACGCCGAAGGAATGACGGTCGGCAATCGATTTAGAACCCACGGGTTCGCGCGACGACACGTAATCCTGAACAATGACGCGCAAGACGTCTAGCCCGCGTTGAGAAACCATGCCGACTCACCCGCCTTCGCCTCGTTGTGGAGTGCCATTGGCACTCATTGCGCCTGAGTGCCAATATTACCGGGTTACGCGGGGGGAAGTTCTTGCTTGCCTCTCCCGTGAAAAAGGACTAACTTGAGTGCCGTCACTCAACCCACCTCTCGAAAGGCATGGAATGTCGAACGCACAACCCAAGCTCTCCAAGGTCGAAGAACAGAACTTCACCTCACTCGGCAACATTCTGGGCATCCTGATTGGATTTATCTCGCCCCTGATCTTCTGGTTGATCTACAGGGACCGAAGCAAGTTTCTCGACACCAATCTCAAGAGCGCTCTCAACTTCCACCTGACGACGATCATCGCCTTCATTGCGGCGTCAATCCTGACGGCCGTCACCTTCGGAATCCTCTCAATTTTGTTCCTCGTCATCGGCGTTCTTATTCTCATCTTCTGCATCTTGGCTTTTGTCAAGACTCGGAACGGCGAGAACTACAAGTACCCGCTCTCCATTCCGTTCGTCAAGTAGGGGGGGTCTTTCGCTAGCCCTCTCGGGCGAGGCGACGAACTACTTCATCGGCACGAAGCCGTCCGGCTCGCGTCAACACCAGTTGACCGGATTGGGCGGCTTTGTCGTTCAGCAGGCCCTCGGTCACCATCGCGGACATCACTGCGGGGTCAACGGGGCCCGCACTCACGCCGTCACTCACCCTCAACCCCAGCATGAGACGCTCGAGCTCGCGCTCGGCGGTCGTCGGCACCTCGTACCCCACAGCGGGACTCAGGCCTAAGTTGAGAAGTCGCTCATACTCAGCTGGATGCTTGACGTTCCACCACCGGGCACCGGCGACGTGGGAGTGAGCTCCCGGCCCAAAACCCCACCAATCGTGATTTCGCCAGTAGGCAAGATTGTGTCGGGACTGCTGCTGGGGACTGCGGGCCCAGTTGCTAATTTCGTACCACGATAAGCCGGCCGCCGAAAAAACCTCGTCCGCCATTTCGTACATATCCGCGTGCAGGTCGTCATCGAGGGCAGACAGCTCTCCCCGGCGAATCCGTCGTTCGAGAGCAGTGCCATCCTCAATGATGAGCGCGTAGGCCGAGACGTGATCGACGCCCCAGCCAACCGCCGACTCGAGGGAGTGCCGCCAATCGGCCAGTGACTCCCCCGGAGTGCCGTAGATCAGATCGATGCTCACGTCGAGTCCGGCGGAACGCGCGTGAGCAATGACATCCCCCACCCGCTCCGGATCGTGCGTGCGATCCAGCGTGGCGAGCACGTGTGGCACCACCGACTGCACGCCAAAACTCACCCGCGTAAAGCCGCCCGCTACCAGCTCAACGAAATAATCAGAGTCCACGGAATCAGGGTTTGCCTCGGTGGTGACCTCGGCGTCCGGCGCGATCCCAAAGGTCTCGTGCAATCGTGAGAGCACGGCCACGAGGTCTCGAGCGGGCAGCAGCGTGGGCGTTCCGCCACCGAAAAAAACCGTGTCCAGCGCTCGGCCCTCGCCGGCTAGAGACATCACGCGCGCAGCCAGCTCGATTTCGCGGCTGACGACCTCAACGTAGGACTCGCGACGAGAACCGCGCAGTTCATCACTCGTATACGTGTTGAAGTCGCAGTAGCCACACCGCACGCGACAGTAGGGAACGTGCACATAAGCCGAAAAGGGCGTCTCGGGGTTCGGCGTGATTCCCGGCGGCAGGCTACCGTCCGGCGCGGGTGGCAAACCCGAGGGAAGCGCGCCTGCCACTAGTGTGCCGATGCGTCGGGATTGCTCGGCGGGGCCGAGTCACCAGCTTCGGCATCGCGGATCTCTGCGTCTTCTTCGGCCACCGCTTCGCGGGCGTGTGCCACGCGTGCCGGGTTAAGCCCTCGAGCGATTCGACCGCGAACGCGAGTAAGGACAAGGAGAACGAGGGGGAACAGCAGGCGTGACATTCGCGTCGAGCCGGGTGCAACAACCTGAATAACCCGCGACCACACGGTGTCGTCGTCGCGATACTCGATGCCAATCAGGAACTCACCCACAAAGGGCTCATTGTCGAGCGTGCCCAGCGAAACCGAGACAACATTGAGTTCGCGCGTCACGGCGACCACCCGAAAATGGCGCTCGCGTCGCTTACCCGTGCGACCCCACAGCAGAGTGACGACGTCGCCGGGCGTGATAAAGCCTCGGCCATCCGATGCGTAAACGGCTTCACCCGTTGTCGTGTTGGTATGAAAGGCCGTGGCGCCGGCACCGGCGTAGCCCCCCTCGGTTGAGTGCTCGACATGTTCGAGGCGAAATCCTGCCGCATCAATCATGCGCCACGACAGGAGGTTCTCCTCACACCACTCAAAGCGCTGTTCGCCACTGCCGATGTGCCACGAAGTTGCCGATGCGCGAAAGCCGCGTGGCGGGTAAGCCAAGACATCTGGCGCGGCAGTTGCCCCCACCGCGGCGTATGACACGGCCTCATCCCTAAACGTCGCTCGGCGTCGCATGGTTACTTTTTCTTGACCTCTTCGTTGCCCTGCAGGGCGGCAATAAATGCCTCTTGGGGCACTTCAACCCGGCCCACCATCTTCATGCGCTTCTTGCCCTCTTTCTGTTTTTCGAGCAACTTGCGCTTACGGGTGATGTCACCGCCGTAGCACTTGGCGAGCACGTCTTTACGAATGGCGCTGATGGATTCACGGGCAATGATGCGCGCACCGATGGCTGCCTGGATGGGCACCTCAAACTGTTGACGCGGGATGAGCTTCTTGAGCCGCTCCGTCATCAGCACACCGTAGGCGTAAGCCTTTTCTTTGTGCACGATGGCGCTAAAGGCATCCACCTGTTCGCCCTGAAGAAGGATGTCAACCTTGACGAGGTCGGCTTCTTGGTCGCCGCACGGTTCGTAGTCGAGAGAGGCGTAACCCTGTGTGCGTGACTTGAGGTGATCGAAGAAATCAAACACGATCTCGCCCAAGGGCATGGTGTACCGAATCTCGACGCGGTCTTCGCCCAGGTATTCCATTCCCAACAGGATTCCTCGGCGCGACTGGCAGAGCTCCATGATGGTGCCCACGTAGTCTTTGGGGGCCAGGATGGCCACCTTCACGACCGGCTCAGACACGCTCTTGATTTTGCCCGTGGGGTACTCGCTGGGGTTGGTGACCTCGATGAACTTGCCGTCGTCGGTGGTCACCGCGTAGGGCACGCTGGGTGCCGTGGCGATCAGGTCGAGGCCAAACTCACGCTCAAGCCGTTCAGTAATGATTTCGAGGTGCAGGAGACCCAGAAAGCCGCAGCGGAACCCAAACCCCAGCGCCACCGACGTTTCTGGTTCGTAGTTGAGCGACGCATCAGAGAGCTTGAGCTTGTCGAGTGCCTCGCGCAGGTTGGGATAGTCACTGCCGTCGATGGGATACAGCCCCGAGAAGACCATGGGTTTGGGGTCGGTGTAGCCGTCAAGCGCGGTGGTGGCCGGCTTGGCATGGTCGGTCACGGTGTCGCCCACCTTGGACTGTCGAACGTCCTTCACGCCGGTGATGAGGTAACCCACCTCGCCCACTCCCAAACCTTGCGAGGGTGTTGGTTCGGGAGAGCTCACGCCGATTTCGAGCAATTCGTGAGTAGCCCGCGTGGACATCATTTGAATCTTTTGCCGTGGCGACAGTTTGCCGTCGATCACGCGAACGTAGGTAACCACTCCTCGGTAGGCGTCGTACACCGAGTCAAAGATCATGGCGCGGGCGGGTGCCGTGGGGTCACCCTGAGGGGCGGGCACCAATTCCACGACCCGGTCGAGAAGTTCCTCAACGCCGGCGCCCGTCTTGCCCGAAACGCGCAACACATCGGAGGGGCTTCCACCAATCAGCGACGCCAATTCCTTTGCGTACTTGTCGGGGTCGGCGGAAGGAAGGTCAATCTTGTTCAGCACAGGAATGATGGCGAGGTCGTTGTCGAGAGCGAGGTAGAGGTTGGCCAGCGTTTGGGCTTCGATGCCCTGTGCGGCATCCACCAAGAGAATGGCACCCTCGCAGGCGGCCAGCGATCGCGAAACCTCATAGGTAAAATCAACGTGCCCCGGGGTGTCAATCATGTTCAGCGCGTAGGCGTTGCCGCCGACTTCCCACGGCAATCGCACTGCCTGCGACTTGATGGTGATGCCGCGCTCGCGCTCAATGTCCATTCGATCGAGATACTGCGCACGCATGGAGCGATCATCCACGATGCCCGTGATCTGCAGCATGCGGTCGGCCAGAGTCGACTTTCCGTGATCGATGTGCGCAATGATGCAAAAGTTGCGAATCATTGCGGGGTCCGTCGACGCGGGGGTCAGCGGGGTTCGGGCGCGAGGAGACATGGCACTCAAGTCTCCCACGTCTGACATCGCGGTTTTCGCACAACGGGCGCCTACTGATAGCCTGAAGACAAGTCTTTCGCG
>JBIIKT010000024.1:0-8324 GCA_044233055.1 Microbacteriaceae bacterium | reverse complement strand
ATGCGCCCGAGGGAACAGCAGCCCGGGATACGGTGCCGTCGGTCAACAGCACCTCCACCTCCACCGTGGGGTTGCCGCGCGAGTCAAGAATTTCGCGGGCGCCGATTGCGTCGATGTAGGTCACGATTGCTCCTTGTGTGGGTCTTCCCTCAATGGCAAGAAAAGTTGAGTTCGCCCCTAATTCTAGGGGCGCGACTCGTCGAGAGTTTTGAGGGTGATATCGGCCAGCGTGCGCTCGTCCGCGGTGACAAACGCGAACGACGTGAACCCCGCGAGTTTGGCGCGATCCAGAACCGGGGTGAGGTTCTTGACGCGGCGCTCGAGGCGAACGCGCTTTCCCTGGGCTACCAGCTCGGCCTTGATGGCCATGAGGGTGGCCAGCGCACCGTCGGAGTTTTCCAGCACGGGCTCGTGGATGAGCACCACGCCCGACGACGATGTCGTGGGGGTCGGAAGGAGGTCGATGATGCGCTCAAAGCCAAGCGAAAAACCGACGGCAGGCACATCTTCGCCGAGGAAACGACCAATCATTCCGTCGTACCGACCACCGCCACCGATGGACGAACCCGACTCGGGGTGAGAAATCTCAAAGATAGTGGAGGTGTAGTACCCCATTCCGCGCACGAGGGTGGGGTCGAACACCACGCTCACTCCGGCGGGCAGATGGCCGAGCGCGTTGGCCAAGATCTCGAGGGCCGCAACCGCATCCGGGTCGATGCCCTCGGGAAGAACACCAAGAATCGCCTCGGTGGTGAGCTCAACGCCACCAGCGGCCAAAGCCGGCGCCATGCCCTCCAGCAGACCACCCAGTACTGCGGCCGCATCAGCGCCGAATTCGGCAAGTTCGGTCACCACGCCGGCAACGCCGATTTTGTCGAGTTTGTCGACCGAGATGAGAACCTGGTCAAAGCGTTCGCTGGCAAAGCCACACCAGTGCAGGATGCCCGCGAGGATTCGTCGGTCGTTGAGGCGAATCGTGCAGTCGGAAAGACCCAGTGCCACGAGAGCGGCCGACGTGGCCGTGATCAGCTCAACCTCGGCGAGCGACGTGGCGTCTCCCACGATGTCGATGTCGCACTGCACGAACTGCCGGTAGCGGCCCTTCTGCGGGCGCTCGGCTCGCCACACCGGGCCCACGTGCATGGCGCGAAAAACGCCCGGCAAGTCGGCGCGGTGCGTGGCGTAGTAGCGCGCCAGCGGCACGGTGAGATCGAATCTCAGGCCGAGGTCGGCGAGGGCGTGGGGGTCGCCGGCTGCCGACGCCGCGGTCAAATCGTCCTGCGAGAGACCGCGCTTGAGCACACTGAAACCGAGCTTTTCATTGTCGCCGCCCAACCCCGAGTGCAGGCGGTCGTAGTCCTCGACCACCGGGGTCTCAATCTCATCGAACCCGTGTGCAGCGTATGTGTGGCGAATCACCGAGAGTGCCTGCTCGCGCGCGGCCTTTTCTGCGGGAAGAAAATCGCGCATACCTCGAGGGGGATTTACGTCGCGCGCCATGACCCCTATTCTCGCACGGCGAGTGCCGCCAACTCGCGACAGAATGGGTACGCATCTCATCAAAGGAGACATCGTGATTGTGATCACCGGAGCCACCGGCCATGTCGGGGGCGAGGCCGCCCGCCTACTCATTGAGTCAGGGGTTGAGGTTCGACTCTTGGTGCGCGACGCAAAAAGGGCTGCGCACCTCGGTGCGGCAGAGGTGCTGGAGGGCGACTTCGCCGATCCACAGCGGGTTGCCGATGCGCTGAATCCCGGTGACCGGGTCTTCATGGTGTCGCTCTACGAAACTCACGACGAACGTCTGCGCAAACACAGTGCGTTCGTGGAGGCCGCGGGCCAGGCAGATGTTGCCCAGCTCGCGTATCTCTCGTACGTCAATGCCGCCACCGACGCGGTCTTCATCCACAGCGTGTCTCACGCCGAGACCGAAGACATGATTCGCGCCTCGGGCGTTCCCTTTACCTTCCTGCGCACGAGCTTGTATCAAGCCAGCTCACCCCACATGTTTGATCAGGGCTTGTGTGCGGCCCCCGCCGGTTCGGGGACTACCAGCTGGGTCTCTCGTCGCGACATCGGTGCGGCGATAGCCGGCGCCCTGCGCACTTCCGGTCACGAAGGAAAAACCTATAATCTCACCGGTCCCGAGGCGCTCACGTTCGGCCAGACCGCTGATCGCATCAACAGCCTCCTGGGAACAAAACTGGCCTACGAAGACGTGGACGACTTCGATCGGCTCTTGACCAAAGGATTGCCCGACCCCGTGGCTATGAAGGAATCCCGGCGAAGCTGCTTCTACTCGATTCGAGCCGACGAGATGTCGCTGGTCTCCGAAGACATTCGAGTGCTCTCGGGAGTTGCCGCAGCTCCCCTCGACCGTCACATCCTCAACTACCGCGAACAGTTCTTAGCCTGCGACCGGTGACAGCAGCCGTGACCACCACCGAGGACAGCGTGTGGTGGTGGGTCTCCCAGCGAACGCCGCTAGTCGGCGTCGGTGGCTTCGGCTTCCCGAATGTCGATCTGCAACTCGCGCAGGGCCGAGCGCAGGGCACGCTCTGAGTCGAGGCCCTGTGCTCTGGCTGAGGCCACGATAGCCACCAGCAGAGGCCCCAGCTCATCTTCGCTCTCGAAGGCGAAAGGCGCCGGACCGCCGATGTCGACCAAGTCAAGTTTGGCCGCCTTGCCCAGGAGTTTGTCGGCGAGCGCGAGCGCGGGCATGGTTTGGGGAATTCCGTCGAGCGTGGATTCGCGACCAGGTTTGTCAGCCTTCTTGAGGTCTTCCCACACGGCAATCACGTCGTCCGCGGTTTCATACTGAACGTCGCCAAATACGTGCGGGTGACGCCCGATCATCTTGTCGGCGGCCCGCTGGGCAATCTCGTCGAGCGTGTAGTTCTCGTTCGTGTTACCGGCCGCCAGGCTCGCGTGAAACATCACCTGGTAGAGCACGTCGCCGAGCTCTTCAATCACGTCGTCGCGGTCGCCGGCTTCAATAGCCTCAATGAGCTCGTATGTTTCCTCAACGAGATACTGCACGAGCGACTCGTGCGTCTGCTCCGCACACCACGGGCATCCGCCCTCGGCACGCAGGCGCTCGATGACCTCGGCGAGCTCGCTCATACCTGAGGTCTCGTGAGATTCAGCCATGCTCGCTCCACTTCGTCACCCGGCATCAGAGCCGACGCCGCCAAAAACTCCCCGTGTGGCAGTCATTGTGTCATGAGAAAGTGGGGGCATCCGATGAGACGAGCCGGATGCCCCCACTTTTTGATAAGCGATGCAACCGGTGAGACGATCCGGTGCGCATCGCAGCTTGGGAGACCTACGTCAGGCGCTTGCGCAGCGCCGCCAGTTGAGCGGTCAAAACTTTGGGCAGGCGTGATCCAAACTTGTCGAAGAAACCCTCGGTGAGGTCGCACTCGGCCGACCACATTGCGGGATCAACAGCGAAGAGCTGCTCCAGGCTAGACGGCGCAATCTCGAGTCCCTCGAGGTTGAGTGAGCCCTCCGCAGGAACCCGACCAATGGGCAGGTCCGCCACGGCTGCATCGCCGTCGGTGCGACGACAGATCCACTCGAGGACGCGCGAGTTCTCGCCAAAGCCGGGCCAGAGGAAGCCCCCCTTGTGGTCTTTGCGGAACCAGTTGACCTGGTAAATCTTGGGGGCGTTCGCGCCCATTTTTGCGCCCATGTCGAGCCAGTGCTGCCAGTAATCGGCCATGTTGTAACCGCAGAACGGCAACATGGCGAAAGGGTCGCGGCGCAGTTCGCCAACGGTTCCCTCGGCGGCGGCCGTCTGCTCACTCGAGACCGTGGCCCCCATGAAGACACCGTGCTCCCAGTCGAGGGCTTCGGCAACAAGAGGGATATTGGTAGCTCGACGACCACCAAAGATGATGGCGTCGAGGGGAACGCCGTCACTCTCAAACCATTCGTCCGACAGCGTGGGGCACTGCTGAATGGGCACGGTGAAGCGCGAGTTGGGGTGCGCGGCGAGGCGGCCCGAGTCGGGGGTCCAGTCTTCTCCCCGCCAATCGATGAGGTGTGCTGGAGTCTGTTCGGTCATGCCCTCCCACCACACGTCTCCCTCGTCGGTGAGCGCAACGTTGGTGAAGATGGTGTTGCCCCAGATGGTGTGCATGGCCACGGGATTGGTCTTCTCACCGGTTCCCGGTGCCACCCCAAAGAAGCCGGCCTCGGGGTTGATGGCGTAGAGGCGTCCGTCTTTACCAGGGCGCAGCCACGCAATGTCATCGCCAATCGTCTCGGCTTTCCAGCCGGGAATGGTGGGGGTGATCATGGCGAGGTTGGTCTTGCCACAGGCCGACGGGAAAGCAGCGGCCACGTGGTACGCCTTGTTCTCGGGAGAGGTGAGCTTGAGGATGAGCATGTGCTCGGCCAGCCAGCCCTCTTGGCTTCCCATGAAGGAGCCGATGCGCAGGCTGAAGCACTTCTTCGACAGGAGCGCATTCCCGCCGTATCCCGAACCGTAAGACCAGATTTCGCGCGACTCGGGAAAGTGGCAGATGTACTTGGTGCTGTTACTGGGCCACACAACATCGTCTGTGCGATTTCCGCTTTCGTCGACGAGGGGGGAACCCACGGAGTGCACGGCGGGCACCCACGGTGTCTTGTCATCGATGAGTGCCAGGGCATCGAATCCCATGCGCGTCATGATGCGCATGTTGAGAACGGCGTAGGGCGAATCGGTGAGCTGGATGCCCAGTTGCGAGATGGGGCCCCCGAGAGGACCCATCGAGAAAGGGACCACGTACATCGTGCGACCGCGCATACTGCCCGAAAACAGTCCGCGCAGTTCGTCGTTCATCTCGTCGGGGTTGCGCCAATTATTGGTGGGTCCGGCGTCTTCCTTCTTGCGCGAGCAAATGAAAGTGCGGTCTTCCACGCGTGCTACGTCGTCCGGATCCGATCGAACCAGAAAACTGTCGGGACGAAGTTCAGGGTTCAGCGGGATCAGCACGCCCTGCGAAATAAGATCACGCGTGAGTTCGTACCACTCTTCCTGCGAGCCGTCGCACCAGTGGATGCGTTCGGGCTGCGTGAGGGTGGCGATATCCGAGATCCACTTGAGGAGCGCGCGGTTGGTGACGAAGGGGGGCTCGCCAAGCGACGTGGCTATGGGAACTTTGCTGGCGGGTGCGGCGGGTGCGATGGTCATACGACTCCCTTGTCTCGTGCGGCTCGTGCGTCTCGTGCCCCAACGATCAATAAAGTTCGTGAATGTCGGAAACAATTCAATTCTGAAGCAAGCTTTCTGGGATTTATCCCAAAAAGTTGTGTGAAGATTTGCTTTTTTTCACGTAAAGTGAAGAAATGAGCAATGATGTCATGATTCTCGGCAAACGCATCCGCTTCTTTCGCGCGAAAGCCGGTCTCACCCTCGAACAGCTGGGTGATGCCGTGGGCCTGCTCCCCAGCCAGCTCTCGCAGATCGAGAACGGCCGGCGCGAACCCAAACTGTCTGCGCTCACTGCCCTCGCGGCCGCGCTGGGCGTCGCGCTCACCGACCTGCTCTCGGGCGAAGCGCCCGACCGGCGCTCGGAGCTCGAAATTGAACTCGGGCGCCTTCAGGGTGCCGAGCTCTTTACCAGCCTCAACCTGCCCACCGTGCGCAACAGTAAGTCGATCCCCGACGAAGCCCTCGAAGTGATTGTGGGCTTGAGCCGCGAAATCGATCGGCGTTCACGGGAGGCCATCGCCACGCCGGAAGAGGCCCGACGCGCGAATACCGCACTGCAGCAGGTGCAGCGTGAGAATGCCAACTACATGCCCGAGCTGGATGCCCTGGCCGAAGACCTCGTTAAACGCGCCGGACACACCACGGGAGCGCTCATGCACCGCACGGTGGCCGAGATGGCGGAGCTCACCGGATTCACGCTGATCTACGTGGACGACCTGCCCAGTGCGGCCCGCAGCCTCACCGACCTCGAGAACGGCCGCATCTACATTCCGCCGGCGTCGATCCCGGGCGGCCACGGTCTACGCGCCATGGCCCTCCAAGCCATTGCCCATCGACTGCTCGGCCACGAGCGCCCCGAAAACTACGCGGAGTTTCTCAAGCAGCGTCTCGAGATCAACTACTTCGCGTGTGCCTGCCTCTTGCCGCGGGAGCGTTCGGTGGCCTTCCTGCGGGAGGCCAAGGCGGAGCGCAACATTGCCATCGAAGACTTTCGCGACGCCTTTGGAGTAACGCACGAAGCCGCCGCCCTGCGCTTCACAAACCTGGCAACGAGTCACCTCGACCTCAGCGTTCATTTCTTGCGAGTCAACGACGATGGCGGGCTCTTTCGTGGGTATGAGAACGACGGACTGCCCATTCCCGCTGATAGCCACGGAACGATTGAAGGACAGGCGATTTGCCGCAAGTGGCCCTCCCGCGTGGCCTTCACCCGCACCAACCGCACCACCGAGTTCTACCAGTACACCGACACTGCCGAGGGCACGTTCTGGGATGCCACGCAGACGGGCTACGCCACCAACGAGGAGTTCGCCATTAGCATCGGCGTGCGGTTCGAAGACGCCCAGTGGTTTCGCGGACGCGATACGACCTACCGACAGGTCTCCACGTGCCCCGACCCCACGTGTTGCAAAACGCCCACAAACGACCTGCGCGATCGGTGGGCGGGCAAAGTGTGGCCGAGTGCGCGCATGAATCCCTACGTTCTCGCACCCCTGCCCACGGGAACCTTCCCCGGCGTGGATCAAACCGAGGTCTATGAGTTTCTCGAACGTCACGCCCGGGCGCCACGCTAGCCCCCGGGCGTGCAGCTGGCACGCTTAGGCTTAGGTTATGGCCGCCCCGCGTCGAATAACTCACGTCTTTCGCTCGGATCGTTATGCCGCCATCACCCTTGCCTCCGCTGCAGCGCTCGGACTGATTCTGGCCAACACCGTTGCCGGGCCAGGATTGATCGCGCTGTCCGACGAATACTTCGGGCCGGCGTCCATCGGACTTGAGCTCAGTTTGGGCCACTGGGTGACCGACGGCTTGCTCGCCGTTTTTTTCTTCATCGTTGCCGTTGAGCTACGTTTTGAACTCACCCGTGGAGAACTCAACACATGGCAAAAGGCGACGGCTCCGGCCGTGGCTGCGCTCGGCGGTGTGGTCGTTCCCGCGGCCCTCTATCTCGTCATCGCGGGAAGCACCGCCGCCGGCGGATGGCCCATTCCCACGGCCACCGACATCGCGTTCGCCCTTGGGCTCATCGCTCTTGTGGGGCGCGGCCTTCCGCCGCGCATCCGGGTGTTCCTGCTCGCCCTTGCCGTGCTCGACGACCTTGTGGCGATTCTCATCATCGCCGTGGTTTTTACCCAGGGCCTGGATCTGGGAGCTCTCATCGGCGCCGTCACAGCGATTATCGCCGTGTGTATCGTGAGTGCCAGTCGCGGCCCCAAGGCCGTGCGCTATCCCCTTCTCATTCTGCTCTCGCTCATGACGTGGTACCTCGTTTACGTCTCCGGAGTGCACGCGACCATCGCGGGCGTGGCTTTAGGGCTTCTCATGAGCCCCAAGGTGTCGACTCGCGCGGCCCATGCCCTCTTGCCGGTAAACAACGCTGTGATCTTGCCTCTGTTCGCTTTCGTAGCTGCCCTCGTGGTGATTCCCGACGTGTCGGTCACTCCGCTGTCGCCTGTTTTCTGGGGAATCAGCTTGGCCCTGCCCGTGGGCAAGTTTGTGGGCATCATGGTGGCGGGCAGCCTCATCGCGCTCACGGCACGCAAGGGAACCGGCGTGCGCGGCTGGGATTTGGCCGCCGTGTCGGTGGTCGCCGGTATCGGATTCACGGTGTCGCTCCTGCTCAACGAGCTGGCTCTCGCCGACAACGAAGTATTACGCGATCAGGGAGTGCTGGCGGTTCTGTGCGGATCGGCCGTGAGCATCGTGGTGGGCGGCGCGCTTTTGGCGTGGCGCGCTAGGGCGTCACGAGCTCGTCAAAAATCTCGTTGACCCATGCCACGAGGTCGCTCGCGTCTTCCGGCAGGGGGATGGTCACCACCCGATGCGAGGGCACGTACTTGGCGCCGGGGTAGAGACGCGTCAAGCGCACCTGCTTCGAGTCGGGCAGATCGAGTGGTGTGATGCGAAGGTTCGAACCCATCACCACGACATCCGAGAGGCCGGCAAGGTAAGCCCGGCGGCGCAGGGCGGAAATCCGGAAGAGCGTCTCCACCGGAGCGGGGAGTTCTCCATAGCGGTCGGTCAGTTCGTCGCGAACGAGGACAAGCTGGTCAACGGTCGAGGTGGGCGAACTGGCCACTGACAGCTTTTGATACGCCTCCAGGCGAAGGCGCTCGCTGTC
>JBIIKT010000023.1:0-8355 GCA_044233055.1 Microbacteriaceae bacterium | reverse complement strand
GCACATCACGGATGAAATCAAGCGCCGCATGCGCCTGCAGGCACAAGACGACCCTCAGCCCGATGTGATCATCACCGAGATTGGCGGCACGGTCGGCGACATCGAAAGCCAGCCCTTTATTGAGTCTGCCCGTCAGGTGCGTCACGAGCTCGGCCGCAAGAATGTCTTTTTCGTTCACGTCTCGCTGGTTCCGTTCATGGGCGCTTCGGGCGAGCAGAAGACCAAGCCCACACAGCACTCGGTGGCCATGCTCCGCTCGATTGGCATTCAGCCCGATGCCCTCGTGCTGCGCTCCGACAGGCCGGTGACCGATGCCAACAAGCGCAAGATCGCTCTGATGTGCGACGTCGACGAAGACGCCGTGGTCAATGCGCTCGATGTGCCCAGCATTTACGACATCCCCACCATGCTTCACGAGCAGGGCCTCGACGCGTACATCGTTGATGCGCTCAAACTGGAGTGCGGCGATGTCGACTGGACCGACTGGTCCCAGCTGCTTCTGGCCGTGCACGATCCGGCGCACGAGGTGACCATCGGGCTCGTGGGCAAGTACATCGATCTGCCCGACGCGTATCTGTCGGTCACCGAGGCCCTGCGTGCCGGCGGTTTTGCGCACCGCACGAAGGTGAACATCAAATGGATCCCTTCAGACGAGTGTGAAGACCACGAGGGCGCGGCGCGCAACCTTGCCGACGTGGACGGCATCTGCGTACCCGGTGGCTTCGGCATCCGCGGCATTGAAGGCAAGCTCGGTGCTCTGCGCTTCGCCCGGGAGAACAAGATTCCCGTGTTGGGCCTGTGCCTCGGACTGCAGTGCATGGTGATCGAGTTCGCTCGCAACGTGGCGGGACTGGCCGGGGCCTCGTCAACCGAGTTCGACCCGGCCACGCCTGTTCCCGTGATCGCCACCATGGCGGAGCAGGTTGACATCATCAACTCGGGCGACATGGGTGGCACCATGCGTTTGGGAATCTACGAAGCGGCGCTGGGTGCGGGCTCGCTCGCGGCCGAACTCTACGGCTCTGAACTGGTGCACGAACGTCATCGCCACCGCTACGAAGTGAACAACACCTACCGCGACCAGATTGGCGCGGCCGGCCTCAACTTCTCGGGCACGTCTCCCGACGGCACCCTCGTGGAGTTTGTTGAGCTGCCGCGCGACGTTCACCCTTTCTACATCGCCACGCAGGCGCATCCGGAGCTCAAGTCGCGACCCAATAACGCGCACCCTCTATTCGGGGGCTTGATCGAGGCATCCCTCGAGCGCCAGCAGGCCAGCCTGCTGTTCGATATCGATAAGGCTTAGGTACTACGCATGGCCGGGCCGCAGGTTCCACCGGGGTTGGGCGCACCTTCCCCGGGTGATGATGCCGAGCAGCTCTTTGACCAACCGTGGTGTGCGCCCATCACCAGTGCCGAGAAGGTCTATGACGGTGCCGTGTGGGACATTCGTCGAGAGACGTTCGATTACGGCGACGGCCAACTGCGGCGCGACTATATGGATCACACGGGAGCCGTTGCGGTGGTGGCCATCGATGAGCACGATCGCATGCTGGTGCTGCGCCAGTATCGTCACGCCGTTCGTTTGCGCGAGTGGGAGCTGCCCGCCGGTTTGCTCGACGTGTCTGCGGAGCCGGCACTCATCTGCGCCCAGCGGGAACTCGCCGAAGAGGCCGACCTTGTGGCCAGCGACTGGCAGGTTCTCGCCGACTACTGCACGACGCCCGGTGGCTCAAACGAGTTGGTGCGGGTGTATGTGGCGCGCGGCCTGAGCGCCACGGATGCGCCACACCCACGCGAAAGCGAAGAGGCCGACATGGAGTTGCGCTGGGTGAGCTTGGACGATGCCCACGAGGCAGTCCTCTCAGGGCGCGTGTCCAACTCCATCATTGTGGTGGCAGTGCTGACCGCTGTGGCTAAGCGCAATGCGGGCTGGGCGCACCTTCTGCCCGGCAACGCGCCGTGGCCCATGCTCGAGTGGCGTAACGCGAGCGCATGACCGAGTTTGCGGGAGCGCTCGATGGTTATCTGCGCCACGTGGCCATCGAACGCGGACTGGCCGCAAACACCCAGGCGGCGTACCGGCGCGATCTCACGGGATACGTTGCCTGGCTGGGTGCTCGCGGCATCAATGACTGGCACGATGTCACCCCCGTGGCGATTGGCGAGTACCTGCAGTCGCTCGCTTCGCGCGGCGACACACCGCTCACGGCATCCAGCCGATCACGACTGCTCTCGTCAATTCGAGGTCTGCACCGGTTCCTGGTTGATGAGGGAGAGTGCTCCGCAGACGCCACCGCCGATCTGGTGGCACCAAAACTACCGCGCCGACTGCCCAAGGCGATCACGATTGATCAGATGACGGCTCTCATCGATGCCGCTGGCGGTGAGTCCGACGCGCAGATTCGTGACCGCGCCCTGGTGGAACTGCTGTACGCCACCGGCGCGCGCATCTCAGAGGTCGTGGGTCTCAACGTTGACGATGTCACGGCCGAAGATAGCCTCATCCGGGTTCGCGGCAAGGGCGGCAAGCAGCGCATCGTGCCCCTCGGCAGTTACGCTCGCGACGCACTGGATTCCTACCTGGTTCGCGTGCGACCTCTGTTTAGTGCGCGCGGACAGGCCACGCCGGCCCTCTTTCTGGGTCCGCGCGGCGCCCGACTCTCTCGGCAGAGCGCGTGGCTGGTGGTGCGTGCAGCGGCCGAACGCGCGCACGTATCCGGCGACATCTCGCCCCACACGTTTCGGCACAGCTTCGCCACCCACCTCTTGGCGGGCGGCGCCGACGTGCGCGTGGTGCAAGAACTCCTGGGACATTCGAGCGTTTCGACCACCCAGATTTACACGCTGGTTACCGTTGACACCCTGCGCGAGAGCTATGCGAACGCTCACCCTCGGGCGCGGGCCGCAAAGCCAATAGACTTGAGCAACTAATGCCCTTAATGAAGGAACAACGTTCGTGACCTCTGCAGCGAAAATCGGCCCCACGGGCCGCCCTCTTCGGGAATTTGCCGTGCCGGCGCCGTTGTCGGCGCACGGTCCCGGACGCATCATCGCGCTGTGCAACCAGAAGGGTGGCGTGGGCAAGACCACGACCACAATCAATTTGGCAGCCGCCCTCGCCGAGTACGGTCGTAAGGTTCTCTGTGTTGACTTTGATCCTCAGGGCGCCCTCTCGGCCGGGCTGGGTGTGCCGTCAATTGACGTGCCCACGATCTACGAACTTCTCATGGGTGAAGAGAAGTCCGTCGTAAATGCGATTCAACATTCGAGCACGCCCAACGTCGACGTGATCCCGGCAAACATTGACCTGTCGGCAGCCGAGATCCACCTCGTGGGAGAGGTGGCGCGGGAGCACATCCTCGCCACGGTGCTTCGCCAGGTCTCCAACGACTACGACGTGATTCTCATTGACTGTCAGCCCTCGCTCGGACTTCTCACGGTCAACGCGCTTACGGCGAGCCACGGCGTGCTGATTCCGTTGGAGTGTGAGTTCTTTGCACTGCGCGGTGTTGCGCTGCTCATCGACACGATTGAGAAGGTGCGTGAGCGGCTGAATCCGGCCATCGTGCTCGACGGAATCTTGGCCACCATGTACGACGCCCGCACCCTGCACGCCCGCGAGGTCATGGAGCGCGTCGTCGAGACGTTTGGCGAGAAGGTTCTCGACACCGCCATCACGCGAACGGTCAAATTCCCCGATGCCTCGGTCGCCGGTCAGCCCGTCACGGAGTTTGCGCCCGATCACCAGAGTGCCGAGCAGTACCGTGACGTTGCCCGCGAGCTCGTTGCTCGCGGCGCTATTGCCTAGCGGGTGTCTGTGACCGCGGTCGACCTAGACACCACAGCACAACCGGCCGATGAGTCGGGCTTTCGACTTGCCGTGGGCGAGTTTGACGGCCCGTTCGATCTGTTGCTCTCGCTGATTGCCAAGCACGAGCTCGACATCACCGAGATCGCCCTCTCGGTGGTGACCGACGAGTTCATCAAGTACCTCAAGGGACTCAACAAGGAGCAAGAGCTCGAAGAGGCCACAGAGTTCTTGGTGGTAGCCGCCACCCTGCTCGACCTCAAGGTTGCCGGCCTCCTGCCTCAGGGAGAGCTCGTCGACGCCGAGGACGCAGCGCTGTTTGAAGCGCGCGACCTGCTCTTTGCGCGACTGCTCCAATACCGTGCGTTCAAAGAGGTGGCCGCCTGGTTTGGTGAGCAGTTTGAGATTGAGTCCGTGCGTCACGCGCGCCAGGTGCGGCTCGAAGACAAGTACCGCTCGCGTCTTCCCGAACTGGTGTGGTCGACGAGCCCCGAGGATTTTGCCACGCTCGCCATGATTGCACTCGCGCCGCGCGAGATTCCGCTGGTGGGTCTCGACCATCTGCACGCACCGCTGGTGAGCATCCGCGAACAAGCCGCCCACGTGGTGACGGTTCTGCGCCGCGGCGGCCCGGTGAACTTTCGCGAACTGATTGCCGATACCAGCACGCCCGGTGTCATTGTGGCCCGATTTCTGGCTGTGCTCGAGCTCTACCGCCACGCGGCCATTACGTTCGTTCAGGATGAACCGTTGGGCGACCTCACTCTCACGTGGGCGGCTGCCGAGTGGTCAGACGACAAGCTTGCCAACCTAGGGGCCGATTATGACCGATGACATCACGCCTGCCCACGCGGAGAACGCGGCCGACGCCGTGAGTGGGACCGCGGTGGATGTTGCGCGGGCCATCGAGGCCATTCTCATGGTGGCCGATGACCCGCAGAGCATAGTTTCGCTGGGCACGGCCTTGGGCGTTCCGGTGAAGCAGATCAAGACCGCAGTGGCGGAACTCGTGGCCGACTACGACGGCGCCAACGGGGGAGTGCAGCGGGGGTTCGAGCTTCGCGAGGTCGCCGGCGGTTGGCGCATCTACGTGCGGGCCGAATTCGATCATGTCGTGACCGATTTCGTGCTCACGCAGAATCCCACGCGACTGTCGTCCGCTGCCCTCGAAACCCTCGCGGTGATTGCCTACAAACAGCCCATCTCACGCGGACAGATTTCGTCGATTCGCGCGGTGAACGTGGATGGCGTGGTGCGCACGCTGGTCTCCCGCGGGCTCATCACGGAGGTCAGCACCGACGTCGAGACCGGCGCGGTCCTCTACGGCACCACCGATCTGCTGTTGACGCAACTAGGCATCAACTCCCTCGAGGAAATGCCCGCCATTGCTCCCCTCCTGTCCGATGGCCAGGAGGGCTTTGACGCGGATGCCTAACGTCGATGAGTGAGGCCATTACTCAGCCCGAGGGTGTGCGCCTGCAAAAGGTCTTGGCGCACGCCGGCGTTGCATCTCGTCGCGTTGTTGAGGACATGATTGTCGCCGGACGCGTCACCGTCAACGGCGAGCCGGCAACGGAACTCGGTCGTCGCATTGATCCCGCTGTCGACCTAGTAGCTGTTGATGGTCAGGCCGTCCAGCTCGACTCCGACAAGCGCTACGTGATGCTCAACAAGCCGCGGGGCGTAATCAGCACCATGCGCGACGAACAGGGGCGCCCCGACCTCGCTGAGTTCGCCGATCAGTTCGACGAGCGCCTCTACAACGTGGGTCGGCTTGATGGCGACACGTCGGGTCTGCTACTTCTCACGAACGACGGCGAGCTCGCCAATGTGATGGCCCACCCGCGCTTCGGCGTTGAGAAGACCTATGTGGCCAAGGTTCGTGGCCGGGTGAAGCAACCCACGCTGGCACGACTCATGCGGGGAATCGAACTCGATGACGGTCCGATCGCCGCCGACCGCGCGCGTATCCTTTCGACAACCGCCCAGGGTGGCACGCTGCTCGAAGTCACTCTCCATTCGGGGCGCAACCGCATCGTGCGACGAATGTTGGATGCCGTGGGTCACCCGGTAATCGAACTCGTCCGGCGTCAGTTTGGGCCGCTTCACCTCGGCACGTTGGCCTCCGGCCAGATGCGCGACCTGACTAAAGTGGAACTCGGACAGATTCTCACGCTGGTGCGTGCCGATGAATCCGGTGCAGACATTGCAAGCTCCTCAGGTTCGGCCGATGCGGAGTGGGACGACGCGGAACGCGAGAGTGAGAACGGTGGGTCGTGAACGAACACGCTAACGCCGGTCGCCTCACCGGCCAGGTCAGAATTGTGGGAACGGGCCTGCTAGGCGCCAGCATTGGTCTGCGACTCACGTCGCTGGGCATTGATGTCATTCTCGACGACGTTTCTCCGTCGTCGGTGGGTTTGGCGGTCGATCTTGGCGCGGGCCGTGTTGCGCAATCCGATGACGCCCCGGTGCTCATTGTCGTGGCCGTTCCGCCGGATGTTACGGCCGATGTGATCCAGGCCGAGCTCGCGCGCTTTCCCGAGGCTGTGGTGACCGACGTGGCGAGTGTCAAACTGACCCCGTTGCGCCAGTTGCAGGATCGGGGCGTCAGCCTGGTGAACTACATCGGTTCACACCCGCTAGCCGGCCGCGAACGCGGGGGAGCAATCTCGGCGGTCGGAGATCTATTCATGGGGCGACCGTGGGTGGTCTGTCGTGACGAAGAAACTCCCGCGTGGGCGCTTGCCGTGGTGGAAGACCTCGCGCTGGATCTGGGCGCCGTGCCGATCGAGATGTCTCCGGAAGACCACGACGCGGCGGTGGGGCTGGTCTCTCACGTCCCTCAGATCGTGTCGAGCCTGATGGCAAAACAGCTTGCCGCGGCCAGTGACGATGCCGTGCGTTTAGCCGGTCAGGGAGTGCGCGATGTCACACGCATCGCCGCCAGCTCGCCCGAACTGTGGATTCAGATCCTGAGCGCCAACCGCGAGGCCGTGGTGGGCATCCTCGAGAACTTCTCACGTGACCTCGAGGCTATGACAACGGCTCTGCGTGACATGGATGCACCGGGTGCCCGGCGCGTTTTGGCCGAAGAGTTGGCTGGCGGAAACGCTGGAGTTTCCCGACTGCCCGGTAAGCATGGTGAGCGCCGTCGTTTTGCCAGCATCACGGTGCTCGTTGACGACAAGCCGGGGCAACTTGCCAAGCTTCTCACCGAAGTGGGCGAACTCAACATCAACCTCGAAGACATGCGCCTTGATCACGCCGAGGGTGCGCAGCTGGGCATGGTTGAGTTCTCGGTGTTGCCGGATGTTGCCGAGGGTCTCATGGCAGATCTCGAGCTGCGTGGGTGGCGGGTCCACCGATGACAACTCCAGTGATCATCGCGCTCGATGGCCCCGCCGGCTCGGGTAAGTCGAGTGTTAGCATGGCGGTCGCGCGTCGGCTGAACTACGCCTACCTTGACACCGGTGCGGCGTATCGGGCCGTGGCCTGGCACGTGCTCCATTCAGGAATTGACGCCGATGATTCCTCGGCGGTTGCCGGGTCGCTAAAGAATCTCGAGGTCTCGTTTGCTGCCGACGCCGACGACTTTGCCGTGTCGGTGGGATCCACCAACGTCACGGAGGCGATTCGCACCCCGGAAGTTACTGCGCTCGTGAGCGCGGTGGCCCGGGTTCCCGCGGTGCGCACATTCCTCAACCAGCGATTCCGCGAGACCATGGCCAGCGCTGGGAAGGCAGGCATTGTGGTGGAGGGACGCGATATCACCACCGTCGTCGCGCCCGATGCCGATGCCCGCATCCTGCTCACCGCCGACGAGAGCGTTAGAATGGAGCGTCGGGGACTCGAGGTTCCACCTCAGTTGCGAGACGAGCTAACCCGTCTGGTTCGCGACAGGGATGCGGCAGATGCTCGCGTTTCCGACTTCATGACTGCCGCCGATGGCGTCGTGACCATTGATTCCACGAATCTCACCTTCGACCAAACGGTTGATGCGGTGGTGGCGCACATCAGGAGCGCCACGGCCTAACAGCTAAGGATCTCCATGTCAGATAAGACCACCTCACACGGCGGCGCGACGAACGGCGACGAGTTTGACGATGCCCTCATCGACGACGCCGACGTAGAGCAGCTGGGCGTCACGCTCGAGTCGCTGACCGAAGACGTGGCGCAGGCTCGCGCAGCGGCACTCCGTCAGGGCCTCAACGAGTACGACCTCGACGAAGACGACTTCGATGTTCTCGAGGCGGTCACCGAAGATCCCGACGAGATCACCTACCTCCCCGCTCTGCCCGTGCTTGCCGTGGTGGGCCGCCCCAACGTGGGCAAATCAGCCCTCGTCAACCGCATCCTGGGTCGTCGTGAGGCCGTGGTCGAAGACACACCCGGTGTGACCCGCGACCGTGTTTCGTACAAGTCTGAGTGGAACACCCGCAACTTCACGCTCGTGGACACCGGCGGGTGGGAGCCCGATGCGCAGGGCATCAATGCGTCGGTGGCCGCACAGGCTGAGGTGGCCATCGACTTGGCCGACGCCG
>JBIIKT010000022.1:0-8356 GCA_044233055.1 Microbacteriaceae bacterium | reverse complement strand
GCGCTATCTATACCGCGCCACCGCCCCCACTTCCCAAGCGAACACGCGTCATCTCCGTGTCAAATCAAAAAGGGGGCGTGGGCAAGACGACGACGACCGTGAACTTTGCCGCGGCACTCGCTCACGCCGGGGCCCGTGTTTTGGTCATTGACCTCGACCCTCAGGGAAACGCCTCGACGGCATTAGGCATTGATCACCACGGTGACATTCCCGGCATTTACGAGGTGCTTATCGGAGAGGCCACAATTCGCGACGTGCTGCAACCCAGTACCGAACCCGGCGAACTTTATTGTGTTCCCTCGACCATCCATCTCGCCGGCGCCGAGATTGACATCATCGAAATGCAGCGCCGCGAGTTTTTGTTGCGAACAGCGCTTGAGCAGCTGCTGTCCGATCCGAGCAACGGATTCCACTACGTGTTTATCGATTGCCCGCCATCGCTGGGGCTGCTGACCGTCAACGCGTTTGTGGCCGCACAAGAGGTCCTCCTGCCCATTCAGTGTGAGTACTACGCGCTCGAAGGCATGGCACAGCTTCTCGACACTATCCGCCGAATTCAAGCGCCCCACCTCAATCCCAACCTCACGCTGTCGACGATCTTGCTCACCATGTTTGATTCGCGAACGCGCTTGGCGCAGGAGGTGGCAGACGAAGTGCGCAACAATTTCCCGGAACAGACCCTGACAACAATCATTCCGAGAACCGTGCGCGTCTCCGAGGCCCCCAGCTTTGGGAAGTCAATCATCAGCCATGACCCGTCATCTCTGGGCGCGGTTTCTTACATGGAAGCGGCCTACGAAATGGCGGCCCGCTCAGGCCCCTGGTCGTAGTAGCAACCCCTCAACTGTCCGCCCGATTTACCCACACTCCAGGAAGTAGAACACCATGGCAACAAAACGCACGGGACTCGGTCGCGGCATCGGCTCACTCATTCCTGCAGCACCAACAACGGCGTCGGGAGCGCGCCCGGTGGACGTGTTCTTTCCGGCAGCGCCGGCCGACCCCAAGGAGCCCCTCGTTGAGGTCCCAGGTGCGCGGTTGGCCTATCTTTCTCCTGCGAGCATCGTGCCGAACGCACAGCAGCCGCGCCACGTCTTTGACGAGACGGACATGGCCGAACTGGTGCACAGCATCCGGGAAGTCGGAGTGTTGCAGCCCATTGTTGTTCGGCCGGTTGCGGGATCCGACACCTATGAGTTGATTATGGGAGAGCGTCGGTTGCGGGCGTCAAAAACCGTTGGCCTCGAAAGCATCCCCGCCATCATCAAAGAGACCGCGGATGACGCCATGCTCCGCGACGCTCTGCTCGAGAACCTGCATCGATCCGAACTCAACCCGCTCGAAGAGGCGTCCGCGTATCAGCAGCTCCTGCAGGACTTTGGAATTACCCAGGAGCAGTTGGCAGACCGAATCGGCCGTTCACGGCCTCAGATCAGCAACACGCTTCGTCTCCTGAAGCTGCCGGCGAGCGTGCAGGCCAAGGTAGCTGCCGGCGTGCTGAGCGCCGGACACGCGCGGGCCATCCTGGCCGCCACGGATTCCACCGCAATGACCCGGCTCGCCGAGCGAATCATCAAGGAAGACCTCAGCGTGCGCTCGGCCGAGGCTATTGTGGCGGGCGCCAAGCCAGCTTCACAGAAACCAGCAACCACAGCGGGTGCTCGGCGCGCTCACCTCAACGAGGTTGCCGAGCGACTGGGTGACCGCCTGAACACGCGGGTAAAAATCACACTTGGGGCAAAGAAAGGCCTGATCAGCGTGGAATTTGCCACTGTGGCAGACTTGAACCGCATCCTTGCGGAGCTCGGCGAAGAACCGTTTGGCGCCTAGCTCGCCTGGGCGCGCGCTACAAGCGCGGCGAATATCTCGGCGAGGTCGTAACCGGCTGCCTCAATTGCGAGCGGCACGAGTGACGTTTCGGTGAGACCGGGGAGTGCATTGGCTTCGAGGAGCCACGGCTGGCCGGAGCCATCGACGATCAGGTCGATGCGCGCCAGGAAGTCAAGCCCGAGCAATTCGTAAACCGACAGGGCCGCCGCTGCAACACGCTCAGCCGTTTCATCCGACAGTCGGGCGGGCGCGTAAAAAGTTGTCTCGCCGGCGTTGTACCGCGCCTCAAAACTGTAGACGCCATCAAGGGGAACAATCTCCACGGCCGGGAGTACTTCCACGCCCTTGCCACGATCGAGCAGCGTCACACCTACTTCGGTTCCGGCAATGAACTTCTCGACCAGAGCCTCCTCGGCGTAGGTAAACGCTTCAACCATGGCCCGGGGAAGGTCGGCCGCTCGCGTGACGATAGTCACGCCCTGTGCGGATCCCCCCTGTGCGGGCTTGACAACGAGGTGCTCGCCCAGGTTTTTCACGATGAGCTCGAGCACCGCGCTCGCGCCCAGCTCACGGAATGCCTCACGCGCGAGTGTGAGCGAAGCAGCCGTGGATAAACCGGCACGGCCAGCGAGTGTTTTGGTGGTGGGCTTGTGCCAGGCGAGTCGCGCGGCTTCGGGCGAGGGGCCAACGTAGCGGTGGCCGCCGGCCCGCAGCAGGTCGAGAAGCGCGCCGTCCTCGCCACTGGACCCGTGCAGCGCTGGCCACACGGCACCGGGCGAATCACCAGCTAAGTGCGACAGGAGGGACGCATCGGGATCGATCAGGCTCACGCTCAGACCGGTTGAGGTGAGGGCATCGGCCACGCGGCGCCCCGACCGCAACGAGACTTCGCGCTCGTGTGAAATTCCCCCGGCCAGAACAGTGACGGTTGAGTGAGTCATGGTTGTTCTCCTTGGCCTAGTTCATGTCGGGCGGCGGAGCAATAACACTCTCGCTCGTGTCGGGGAGGGTGAGAATGCCAGTGCCCGCGAAAGTCTCGAGCAGATCGGTCTCTCCCTGAATAACGGTGGCGAGCCGGCGAATGCCAATCTTTATGCTCTCGGGAGTGGGGTAGGAGAAAGACAAACGCAAGTTTTGGCGACCGCCGCCGTCCGCAAAAAACGCGGTTCCCGGGGTGTAGGCCACGAGCTCGGTGACGGCGCGCGGAAGCATGGCCTTACTGTCGAGCTGTTCCGGAAGACCAACCCAAATGTAGAAGCCTCCGTTGGGCACGTTCCACGTCAACTCGGGAAGGTGCTCGTCGAGAGCTTCAAGCATGGCGTCGCGCCGCTCTCGATAAACACCGCGAAACTCGTCGATTTGGCCTCGCCAGTCGGCCTGAGTGAGGTATTCGGAGATCACGAGCTGGCTGAACGAACTGGGACACAGAATGGCGGCTTCTGCCGCGAGCACCAGCTTCTCCCTGATGGCGTGCGGCGCCAAGGCCCAGCCCACGCGAAAACCGGGCGCCAGAGTCTTCGAGAACGAGCCGAGGTAGATGACTCCGTCTTCATCGAGT
Source organism: Microbacteriaceae bacterium (assembly GCA_044233055.1). Classification (GTDB taxonomy): domain Bacteria; phylum Actinomycetota; class Actinomycetes; order Actinomycetales; family Microbacteriaceae; genus UBA963. The sequence goes on along the minus strand of JBIIKT010000022.1, from coordinate 4,968 downwards.
GAACGGATCGCGGGGGGCACTGGCTCGTCAAAAGACAGGAGTCCGTAGGGGTTGTCCTCAAGAATGAGAATGTTGTGCTCTTTACAGATGGCCAGAATCTCGGGCCGCCGCTCCGCAGAGAGCGTGACTCCTGCCGGGTTGTGAAAGTTCGGAATCGTGTACAAGAACTTGATGGTGCGGCTCTCAGCCCGAAGGCGAACGATGGTTTCGCGAAGGGCGTCGGGCACGAGCCCGTTTTCATCGGTGAGCACGTGCACCATGTGGGCCTGGTAGGACCGGAAAACACCGATGGCGCCGACGTAACTGGGCGCTTCGGCGAGGATCACGTCACCCGGATCAATGAAGAGCTTGGTCACCAGGTCAAGGGCCTGCTGGCTGCCGGTGGTCACAACGACGTTGTCCATGCTCGCCGAGATGCCCTCAAGCGCCATCACCTCGAGAATCTGCTCTCGCAGGTGAGGCACTCCCTGGCCCGAACCGTATTGCAGCGCGGTGGGCCCCTCAATCGACATCACGCGGTCGAGGGCGCTACGAACCAATTCCTCAGGAAGTGCTCGAACGTAGGGCATACCACCCGCCAAAGACACAACTTCGGGACGCGACGCCACGGCAAAAAGTGCTCGCACCTCGGAGGCACTCAACCCCGCCGCGCGCGCTGCGTAGTGATCAAGCCACGGATCGAGCGTGATCGGTTTTGCGCCACGGGGAGCATTCACCGCTTAATGCTATCGGTCGTGCGAGGCACCCTCATCTCGCGTGTGCCGCGTTCGATGCCGAACGCGCACCTGATGAGGCTGTTAGCCGATGAAGTCAGCGAGGTCGGCCTCGAGTGCCGGCTTGGGCTTTGCACCAATGACCGTCTTAACAACCTCGCCGTTCTGGAAGACCTTCATGGCGGGGATTGACGTGATTTGGTAGGCCATAGCCGTCTGCGGGTTCTCGTCGACATTGAGCTTCACGATGTCAATCTTGTCTCCGTGCTCGGCCAGAATCTGGTCAAGGATTGGCCCGACGGCACGGCAGGGGCCACACCATTCGGCCCAAAAATCAACCAGGATGGGCTTGCTCGAGGCCAAGACCTCGGCGGCGAAAGTGGAATCGGTAACGGGGCGAGCAGAGGACACGGTGTCTCCTTTAGCGATGGGGTGTTGGGCGGTCACGAGCGGTTGAGTTGTCTGGCGGGTGCGATGAAGTGATCGGCAAGCGCGGCTATGCCGGCACTGCTTGTGACAGCAGTTCTGCCGGAAGGGCGGCCAAGTAGTGCTCGGCGTCGAGGGCAGCAACCGTGCCGCTGCCGGCAGCGGTTACTGCCTGCCGATAGGTCGGATCAATCACGTCGCCGGCCGCAAACACGCCCGGAAGCGAGGTGAGCGAGGAGCGTCCCTTGACGGCGATTGTTCCCTCGGGCGTGAGGTCGAGCTTATTGTGCACAAGGTGCGTGCGGGGGTCGTTGCCGATGGCGATGAACAGGCCGTCGAGCTCGAGATCCCGCACAGACCCGTCAACGGTGTCGGTGAGAGTGACACCCGTGAGGCCGGTCTCACCGTGAAGCGCGGTGACGGCCGCATTCCAGACGAACTCAATCTTGGGGTCATTGTGTGCTCGATCCTGCATGATTTTTGAGGCACGCAAAGAATCCTTGCGATGAATCACGTAGACCTTGTCGGCAAAGCGCGTGAGGAACGTCGCCTCCTCCATTGCGGAGTCGCCTCCTCCCACAACAGCGATGGTCTTCTGCCTAAAGAAGAAGCCATCGCACGTGGCGCACCACGAAACCCCGTGACCGCTCAGCCGGTCTTCATGTTCAATGCCGAGCTTGCGGTAGGCGGAGCCCGTGGCCACAATCACTGCCAAGGCTTCGTGCGTTTCTCCAGACCCCAGCGTCACTCGCTTGATGTCTCCGACGAGATCGAGCTCGGTCACGTCGTCGAGCACAACTTCAGCCCCAAACCTCTCGGCCTGCGCTTGCATGCGCTGCATCAGATCGGGACCCATGATGCCTTCCGGGAATCCGGGGAAGTTCTCAACGTCGGTGGTATTCATGAGCTCGCCACCAGCTTCAACTGAACTCGCAATCACGAGGGGAGTAAGGTTTGCTCGCGCCACGTAAATGGCTGCGGTATAGCCTGCTGGCCCGGAGCCGACAATGATGACCTGGCGCATGATTTTCCTCTACTCATAGGTGCCGAGGAACCCGATTCATGGGCTGTGACACCTTCGCGATGTACAACCAAGTCTACGGTCTGATTATTCCCTCTCCCGGCGTGACAGAAGCCCGCGCGCGTCTCGAAGCTCGGGGACGCGGAAGACGGCCATGAGCAGAACATAGACGAGCGTCACTGCCACACCAATGACGAGCATTGCGACCAGGGCGTTGCCGAGGTTTGTCATCGCCCAGCCGGACTCTCGATAGGAACCCAGAGCCCACGCCACGGCCATTCCCACGCCGGCCGCAACCACTCCGAAGGCGTTGGCGAGGGCGAAGCTCCGCCCCATGTGCAGACTCGCGACACCGAGGCGTCTGCGCACAAGCACGGCGCCAAAGATAATCCACCCAATGGTGATGATCGAAACGGAAACGGCAATGCCCAGCGCAATGATGTTGCGTGGGAGGAACGCACAACCGATGAGGAGTCCCGTGAGGAGAACCGGTTGCCACATGGTGACGATGAACGCGAGGCGCCCGTCATTCAGCGCGAACAGAACGCGCTGGAGAATGAAGACACCGCTGAAGGCGGGAAGGCTAATGGCAAACACGGCCAATATCCACCCCATATCCCAAACGCCCTGAAAAGTGGAAGCAAAGAGCGTTGTAAACGGGAGTGCAATGCCAATCAAGCCGGCCGCCGCCCAAGACATGAAATATCCGATGCGCCGGAGTGATTCCCCGGTATCGGCAGCTACGAGATCGAGCTTGTTGACCGCGGCGTTTGTGCTCATCCGGGTGTAGTAAGCCGTGCCTAGCGAGACGGCAATGATGGAGTGCGGGAGCATGAAAATCAGCCAAGCGGTTTGAATCGTAAAGACGGAGGCGTCGGTTCCGGAAGCTAATCCGGCGACGTTTATCTCAATCACACCCTGAATCTGGGTGGCTAAGATCATCGCCAGCGTCCAGCCGGCCATCTTTCCGGTGTCCCGGAGGCCCACACCGCGCCAGCGGAAATCGGGCCGATAGCGCAGCCCAATGCGGCGCCAAAAGAGCACCAGCAGCAAGGCCTGGAGAGCAACGCCCGCGGTGGCGGTTCCCGCGAGCAACGCCACCATGTCGGGCGACCAATCTCCGACCGACCGCACGCCGATGCTATCCGCACCGAACAGGGCGATGAACACGGAGAGCCCAATGATGCTAATCACGTTGTTAGCTACGGGCGTCCAGGTGAACGGCCCAAACGAGCCGCGGGCGTTCAAAACTTCGCCCAACAGGGCGTAGAGGCCGTAGAAGAAAACTTGCGGCAAACACCAGTAAGCAAAGGCGCTCGCCAGCGCGAGCTGTTCGTCCGACCATGTGACGGCATACAGGCGAACAAGAACGGGCGCCAAGAGTGTCGCGGCAAGAGCCGTCGCCGTTATCACAACTAGCGCGATGGTTACCAGCTTGTTGATGTACGCCGTGCCACCGTCGTGGTGCACGGCGGAGCGAACAATGGCGGGCACAAGTGTGGCCGATAGAACGCCTCCGGCAACGATGGCGTAGATGGCGTTCGGCAACTGGTTGGCTACGGCAAAAGCATCCGCACCCGCGCTCGCGACGACGCCCAGAGCCTGAGCCAGAATGATGGCGCGAACGAAGCCCAGGGCCCGGGAGACCGTGGTGCCTGAGGCGAGAAAGATGCTCGCGCGTCCGATACTTGACGTTGCCACCTAGGCGCCTCGTGCCTTTCGCCGTTGAACCGTGCGGATGACACCGGCGACCACCAGCCCCACGAATACGACGCCCAAAGCAATCAGCCCGACCGCTTCCCAGTCTGCTCGCACGTTGACGCGAAGCGAACGAAGCGAGCCGACCGGCTCCCCCGATTCAGAGGCCAACGTGGTGTCGACTAAGACGGAACCGTTGCTCACTTGTGCTTCGGCCGAGAATCGCGCCACTGCTTGAGCCCGGGATTCGATTTTGACCGTAACCGGCCCCTCAATTGAAATGCTGTTGTTCCTCGGGTCGGCGGTAACGACGACCGTGACCGGCGTCGCGAGCCCGTTCTCCACGGCGATCGGAAGCGTCGCCGTTGAGCCGATCATGTTGATGGTGCTATCGGTTGACACCCGAACGCTGGCCAAAACATCCCGCATTTCTGCGAGAGACTCAGCGACGCGCCCGGGCCACGATTTGTCTCCTACCAAACCGGCGGCCAGAGTCGCCATTGTCTGGCGGGCAGAGGGGTCTGTGACCACGGACGGTTCTGCGGCAATCGAGGCGAAGGCCGTCACGGCATCGTTCGCACGCACCAGATCTCCGATGGCGGCCAGACGCTCGGGCGATTCACTGCGTGGCACGAGATCCGCATCGACCGGGGGAATGAGCGCAAGATCCGACAGGCCCGCGGTTGCAAGCCAGGGTAATGACTTCAGTGCGGTGAGGGTTGTCTTCAGGCGCGTGACAGCCGCTGCGTCACCCGAACGAGTCAGGGCGGCGATAGCCCCTCGCTGAACCGAGGGGTCTGTGACGAGGGCAGAGAGGCGAACGACGGCAGAGGCCATCGCCCCACTCCACGCTTCGGTTGTGGTCGCGGCTGCGGCGCGGCCGAGGGCTCCGCTAATGCCGTCGTTGACCACTAGTGCGCTCATGCCGCCCACGCGTGCTGAAAAAACGGAACCGAGACCGTTTCCGACATTGCCCGACGACAACAGCACAGTCGACGATCCGGCGTTCGAGATTGCCGAGAGTGCTGCTTCGTCAACAGAATTGGCCACGGGCCAGGCTAAACCCCGACTGGTCGGCGCCCACCCGTTCACCCGCGGGGTAGGGTCGGC